>CAMAKT010000024.1 GCA_945836135.1 uncultured Clostridia bacterium
TTGGAAGCGTTGCGACGGCGCTGTTGGTTTCACCCTTGTCATACTCAAGCCGGTAATAGCTCTCTGCCCACTTTGCGTAGGCTGTGACATTGCCGCTGTACTTCCATACAACCTTACCTGTACTGCCTATTTCAAAGTAAGGGGAATTCTTGAGGTTGCCTTCTGCATCCGTATAGGTAAGGACTGCGTTACCGTTAACGTCATAGATAGGGACGTCACTGCATACCACAGTACCATCCGGATTCTTAACAGCATCGCCGTTCCCATCAAGCTCAGGTGCATACCAGCCAAGGAACTCATAGTAGGTTCTCTCAGCGGGCTTGATGTAGGCTGCTCCGCCTGCGTCTGTAGGGCAGGACACTTCAAGGTCATTAATCCATGACTCTTTGCTTACATCATTATACCAAGTAAAACCTCGGCTCTTATCACTGCCACTATAAACTCTCATATTGGAAATAGAACCTATTGCAAAGTTCCCGCCGTTGGCATCAAAGTCAAGGGTACGGTAGAACACAAGTCCGACGATTGCATTGATATGCGTGCCGTAATAAGCCGGAATACCCTCGTCCTGCTGTGCTTTATGGTTATCACTGCCAATCTCTTTGTTCATGTAGGTTCCTTCAAGGAGATAAATAAACCTCTGTCCGTTTGCTGCGTCATCCCCAATATCAGGATTCATTACAAAGGTACGTACATCCTGATTAGCCATGTTCTCAACAGTCTCCCATGTCTGCTGGCTGAGGGCCATATCAATCCATGGGTTACATTCACCATTAAAATCATACCAGTTAATTTCGCCATCTGATTCATCAGAGACTTTTCCGAAGTTGTCTGTAAGCTTTGTGATTGAACCGTTATACTCACCAATCCAGTACATACGGTTATGTGATTCTTTAACGTCAGCTGGCTTTTTCATATCCCCGGTACCGCCAAAATGCGTGACGTATGGCTGTGTGATTACGGCGTAGTCCACCTGTCCGCCCTCTGCATAGGACATCTCATATTCATAGATGTACTTGTTGGTGTCGGGGAGAGCCGTGCCAGCGGCGTAGTCATTGTTTACGCAGGGATTGACCGGAAACTCACGAATCAAGCTGTCTTCACTCACATCGCCTATATGTTGACCATTTGCATCGTAATGTGTATCTTCGTGATTACAATGCATTAGCTGAATCATAATAGGAATATTTCTATTTGTATTTCCTGCATCGTTATTGTAAAATGCTGCTACTTCTTTAATACCAGTGCCCAAACAAACAAGAACAATGGCAAGTAACATTGCAAAAATATTTTTTAAAATACCTTTCTTTCTCATAAACCTCCTCCTTCTTTTTGATAAAATAAAAAGACGCATGTTTTGTTAGCATACGTCTCATATACAATGATATATTTGATTTATTAATTATCTGTACAGGTAGCCATAACTTACCCATCCTTCGGCGTACTCACCTACTGTAACTTGAGTTGCACTATAATCAAAATCCCAACATCCGTAAGCTGCGTCCGTCCAGTAACCGCCAATTGTAAAGTACATCTCCAGCGAACCATCCCTAATACCACCCGTCGCCACATTAAGCGGTTTATCCGGATGCTCGTCATACCAGCTTGGAAGAGCTTTCTTGGTTCCTTCTGCCGTTACGGTATCAGTTGCACCGCATACAGAGCAGGTTGCAGTCTTTGTACCGTCTGCGCTGGTGGTTGCATTGTTGTTATATACATATTCACCATAGGAATGTCCCTTAGCCGGAATAACCTCAGTATAGCTGTTGCCACAGGGACAGGTATAGGTTCTTACGCCTTCCTCTGTACATGTCGGCTCTTTCGTAACTGCTGATGCATAGTTGTGTGTATGTACAAGCTTTGTGCCGGATGCGGTTCTGGTGTCCTTTGTGCCACATACGGAACAAGTTGCTGTCTCAGTACCATCCGCATCATAGGTTGCATCATTGTTATAGGTGTAGCTTCCGAAGCTGTGACCCTTTGCAGGGATGCTCTCTGTGTAACTATTACCGCATGAACAGGAATATGTCCTTACACCTTCCTCTGTACAGCTAGGTTCCTTAGTTACCTTAGATGTATAGCTGTGCTCATGCTTCGCCTGTGTAGTGGTCTCCGGCTCTGTCTGCTTCTCAGTTGGCTTCTCAGTAGCTTTTTCTGTCGGAGCCTGCGTCGTGGTTTCGGTCTGCTTTTCCGTACGTGCCTCGGTAGTGGTCTCCGAAGGTGTCTTGACGGTAGCCTCCGTCTCACCGCTCGTCTTTTCCTCCGTTCCTGAGCCTGTGCCGTCACTGCCGGATGTGGTGGTCTCGGCGGTAGTATTTTCTATTGTGGTTGTTTCGTTCTCTACGGAAGATGTGCTGTCCTTATCAGCCTTAGTTGACTTTTCCGCGGCGGTGGTTTCCTCGGTGCTTACTATACCTTCACCGGAGGTTTCGGAAACGCTGGTGCCCGGAACGGTTGCAGCGGCGTTGTTAACCTTGGAGCATCCTGCCAGAATTACTACTGACAGCAGAGCGGCTGCTAATGTCAATGTTCTCTTTGTCAGGTTGTCTCTTCTCATGAATCCTCCTCATATATATGCTGCTATGCGCAGCTTAAAGTATTCTCAATCCATTTCCTTATGCTAGCCGTTATTTACTTTTCAAAGAGCATACAGCACGCGGTATACGCCGTGGGCTGCTGTCTCTCTATGTGGTAAATAATGCCTTTTGTATAATGATTATCATTATAAATTTATTATAATTGATGTATCATTTTAAATCAATGGACATAGAGAGACTTTTACACATATCAGAACTGTTTATTTATAATTAGACTTTTATGGTAAATCTGTGTTATACTGATAATGTTGTTTTTAATTACGGGTATAAAAATGATTTGAAAGCTTTTTTCAATAAAAGTAAGAAAAATAAATATAAGGAGCATAATGCAGCTATGAGAGCGTATGAACGATTACTTGATTATGTGGGCTATGAAACCACATCCGATGAGAATAATGAGTGCTGCCCAAGTTCATCCAAGGAACTTGTTCTGGCAGAGAAACTTGTGGAGGAGCTTAAAGGGATTGGCGTGGCGGATGCCCATGTTGACGGAAATGGTTATGTATACGGAAGCATACCGGCAAGTGGGGGAGCACAGGACGATAAGACCATAGGTCTTATCGCGCATATGGATACGGCTCCGGCAATGTCGGGAGCTGATATCAAGCCGAGAATCATAGAAGCCTATGACGGCAGTGATATCGTGCTTAATGAGAAGCTGGGTGTTGTGATGGATACTGTGACATTTCCGCATCTTAAGCGTTATGTGGGACAGGATTTGATAGTGACTGACGGAACCACACTTCTGGGGGCGGACGATAAGGCAGGCATTGCGGAGATTATGACTGCGCTTGAGGATATTATCAGGGAGGATGCCACAGGAGAAGGAAAGGGGCATGGCAGAATATGCGTTGCCTTTACACCGGATGAGGAAATAGGAAGAGGCGCGGATTTATTTGACGTGGTACATTTCGGTGCTGATTACGCCTATACGGTGGATGGCGGAATGCTGGGGGAGATAGAGTTTGAGAACTTTAATGCTGCATCCGCCAAGGTTCATATTAAGGGTGAGAATATACATCCAGGTGAGGCTAAGAACAAGATGAAGAGTGCGGCACTAATCGCCATGGAGTTCAATTCCATGCTTCCGCCGTGGGAAATTCCTGCCCATACGGAAGGCTATGAGGGCTTCTATCATCTGTGCTCCATGAAGGGTGATGAGGAAAACGCAGACCTCGATTATATTATCCGTGACCATGATATGGAGAAGTTTACAAAGCGTAAGGCGGTGATGGAACACATCGCGTCATATCTCAATGAAAAGTACGGAGAGGGAACTGTAACATTGGTGCTTAAGGATTCCTACTACAATATGAGAGAAAAATTAGAGGCGAATATGTATATTGTTGAACGTGCGGTGAAGGCTATGAAGGATAACGGAGTCGAACCGGTTATTCAACCGATTCGCGGAGGGACGGACGGAGCACGCCTTTCATTTATGGGACTTCCATGCCCGAACTTAAGTACCGGAGGTCATAACTTCCACGGAAAATACGAGTATATAAGCATTCAGTCAATGGACAGAATGGTTGATATTATCAAGAGCATTGTGCGCGTTTAAGTTCGCGACAAATACATTCAGAAAAGAGGTAAAATATGGCAATTAGAATAATTACGGACAGTGCATCGGATATAAGGCCTGATTTCAGGTGGGATGTAACCGTGCTACCATTGCACATCAGCTTCGGAAAGGAAGAGTACCTCGACGGCGTCAATCTTGGACACAGGGAGTTTTATGAGAAGCTTATCGAGAGCGATGTGCTTCCTACAACAAGCCAGATTGCACCATATAATTTTGAGCAGGAATACGAAAAGGCAAAGGCGGCAGGTGAACAGGTCATTGTAATCACAATGTCCGGCAAACTGTCCGGAACCTATCAGAGCGCCTGCATTGCTGCTGAGGATTATAAGGATATGGTGCGGGTGGTGGACAGCGAGAATGTAACTTTGGGACAGTATGCACTCATAGAGTATGCGCTTAGACTTAAGGACAGCGGAATGGATGCGAAAACATTGGCTGATACTATAGACAGCGAGAAAAAACACATACGGCTGGTGGCTTTGTTAGATACACTGGAATATCTGAAAAAAGGTGGACGAATCTCTAAGACGGTGGCGCTTGTGGGCGGTATGCTTTCCATCAAGCCGGTTATTGCCATCGAAGGTGGTGAGGTTGTCATGCTGGGTAAAGCAAGAGGCTCAAAACAGGGCAATAACCTATTGGTGGAACAGATTGAGAAAGCGGGCGGAATCGATTTTACCAAGCCATATACACTTGGATATACCGGGCTTGATGACACCCTGCTTCAGAAATATATTAAGGACAGCGCTAACTTGTGGGAAGGCAGGGCAGAGAAACTTGACATAATCTCTGTAGGCGGAGCCATAGGAACCCATGCCGGACCGGGAGCTATTGCTGTTGCTTTCTTTAGTAAGGGTTGAGCACAACAGTACGAATGCTCAGAGAAAATGCTTAGTAGAAACGCTTGATTTTGGTGAAATCCATCTCTTCTTCGGCTTCCTGCGCCACACGCTTGTTGGTAATGGCAATGTGATCCATGTAGGTGATGAAGAGGTCGGTAACCTCTATGGAATATTCCTCAGCAATTCGGTTGATTTCAGGCATCATGACCGTGGTGTCAGGTACGCCCGGCTGGTTAACACGTTCATTTTCGATGAAATCATCAATGCGCTTCATAAGGGCAAGCTTTGTGTTGGTATCAAGTTCTTTCATTTCTGCCTCCATGAGTTATGATATACGTTAAGTATATCACAAGTTAGTGCAAAGTCAATCTGCGGAAAAGCAGGGTATATAGTACAGGAAAATGGTAGCTTTATGAAAAAAAGGGATTTTATTTGGAATATGCTGGGGAGCGGAATATATTCTCTGGCAACGGTGATTTTTGTTATGCTTGCAAGACGTCTGGTGGGCGAGAAGGCAGGTGCCGAATTTTATATGGCATTCACCACGGGTCAGATGCTTCTTACAATAGGGTACTTTGAGATTCGTCCATTTCAGGTGACGGATGTGTCGCATCAGTATGAACCCGGTGTATATTTCGGCTTTCGTTGTCTAAGCAGTGCATTGATGTTTCTGTGCGGTATTGCGGTGGGCGCAGTGTATGTGATAAACGGGAGGGCGGATATGGCAGGCTTTGGGCTTATTATGGCAATGTGCCTGTTAAAGCTCTTTGACGGAGTTGCTGATGTCTTTGAAGGAGAGTTTCAGCGAAACGACAGAATTGACATATCCGGTAAATCAATGGCATTCAGGACTCTGGCTACAATGGCTGTATTTTCCGCGGCAGCATATCTGACTAGGAACATATATGCAGCATCAGCTGCGGCAACTGTTACGGGATTGGCTGGTGCTGCAGCAGTAGCGGTGGTATGGAACTTCCGTTTTGAGAAGATTAAGGTGTCCATGAATCCGGCCAAAATGAGAGAATTGTTTAATAATACGATTCTGTTATTTATCGGTTCAGCTATGTGCATGTGGTTGTGGAACGGAACAAAGTATATTGTGGAATGGAATCTGACGGAGCATGAGACCCTTGTATATGGAATCGTATATATGCCAACAATGGTGATTAATCTGGGTAGCAGTTTTATTTTTAAACCGATGCTGACCACCCTTGCACGTCATTACGAGAGACAGGATATAGTTTCATTTGGCAAACTTATAAGTGTACTGGTTGCTCTGGTATGTGGGATAACTGCGGTTACATTGGCAGCGGGAGCATGGCTTGGAGTGCCTGTGCTGTCATGGCTGTATGATTTGGAAATTGCACCATACCGGGGGGTGATGCTCATGCTTATAGGTGCAGGGGGATTTAATGCAGTCAGCATACTCTTTTATTATGCGCTGATGGTAATGAGAAAACAGAAACAGATATTTGTGGGATATACCATAAGCTTCCTTGTGTCTGTAATAGCACCTGTCTGTCTGGTGAAGTATATTGGTATAATGGGTGCAGCGGTAGCATACATGGTTGTAATGCTGTTACTTACAGTCTTATTTGGGGCTATGCTTGCAGGAGATTTGGGATGTGCGATGAAAAACCGCAGAAAAAAGGAGGAAGGCTGATACTATACAATATCAGCCTTTATTATGAAAAAAATTGTTGTTGACTTGTTGTCATTTAATAATCATTTATCTTTATGTGAGTATTATATCCACGATTAGTGAAGAAACAATGTTAATCATGTGAAGGTTTGTTAAATTAAAAATGAACGATTTATGAACGAATCATATATGTCAACAAAAATATATCCTCCTTATGGGATGCTGTATTAGACAGTCTCAGGCTCCGGGTAGTCCACTCCGAAGGTATCTACAGTGACGGATTCGATAACCTGATCCTCCATCGGACGGTCACTCCAGTCGGTTGGTGTCTCGGCGATGGCATTGACTACATCCAGTCCGTCAGTAACTTTACCGAATGCAGCGTATGCACCGTCAAGATGCGGAGCTGCGGCATGCATTATAAAGAACTGCGAGCCTGCGGAGTCAGGGGCCATTGTTCTTGCCATGGACAATACGCCCGGCGTATGCTTAAGCTCATTGTTGAAGCCGTTCTGTGAAAATTCGCCCTTGATTGAATAGCCCGGGCCACCCATGCCGGTCTTTTCAGGACACCCGCCCTGAATCATGAAGCCGCGGATGACACGGTGAAATATAAGTCCGTCATAAAACCCCTTCTTGACAAGGCTTATGAAATTATTGACAGTATTAGGAGCAATTTCAGGATAAAGCTCTGCTGTAATGGTGCCGTGGCCGGCGATTGTAAATGTAACAATAGGATTCTGTGCCATAGGATTATTCCTTTCTTTTTTTGTATTATTTTACTGTAATGAGGTGTTTTAGTCAATGGACAACCGTTATCTCTTTAGCAAAGTTGTGCTCATTTTAAGAGAGACCAATGAGGACATAGAGGAATATGTACATAACTGTCATCAGGAAGGTCTTGCTGTGAGTAAATATTTATATGGCAGCATTACGGGAGAAGGAGAAGATTCACCATCCGGTGTTGATGATATTTCCATGGCTTGGAATGGACCTGGTGAGTCGGATGCTCATAGAGTGCTGTGCATAACCGATAACATGGCAGCGGCAGCGAAAGCTACAGATGCAGGAATTGCAGTGCTTGGTTATTACAGGCAAGGCAGCGGACAGGGCTTTCTTCCGTTGCGTTATGTTGTGGAGGAATTAAGTCAGGTGGAAGAAGAATATCTGAACATGGTGTATATGCGTGCTCATGGAATTCCGCTTACCATTGCGGTTACAGAGAGGACAATAATAAGGGAAATGACGACGGACGATTTAACGGCGCTGTATGAGTTGTATTCTGACAAAGCTGTGGCAGAATGGGTTGAACCATTGTACGATTATGAAAGGGAGCTTCAGTTTACAAAAGAATATATAGATAAAATGTATGGATTTTACGGCTATGGACTGTGGCTGGTATTTGACCGTGTAACGAAGGAGCTCATTGGCAGAGTGGGTATAAGCCACCGGAGCATTGATGGCGAGGAATGCTGCGAGCTTGGATATATTATTAAGGGCAGCAGGCAGAGGCAGGGGCTGGGAGCGGAGACGGCAAAGGCAGTCATGAATTGGGCGGCCAAGCAGCTGGGGATAGATAAGCTTTGGCTGTGCACTTCGGTTGACAACGTTGCATCTGTTGCACTGGCGCATAAGCTTGGCTTTGAACTGTATGGCGGATGTACGCAGGAAAAGAAAAAATATTATTTATACAACAAAAGCCTTCGGCAGTAGTGCATAGCCGAGGGCTTTATATATTCTGTGTGTCTATTTGTAGTCTATTATATGCTCAAGCATTGTAATGCAATTACCAAGGTGAGGTGCATTGGAAACTATTGAGAAGATAGGTTGCTTGGTGCTGCCGAATACAAGCACATCCGTGATAAAAGGCAAATCAGAAAGGTCAACTCCTACGGCACGCTCTTCTCCTGTTTCTCCGTCAGTATAATATACAAGGCGATCACGCACCTTCTCAAGAAGTTCCAAAGGAAGGGCTTCTTCAAGATCGAGAAGATATCCGGCATCAGCCCATGTCTTTGTAAAAATGTCATCGCCCAGATAGCAGTCACTGTTTCGGGCGACAATCAGTACATTAAGCTTTTGGGATGAGATATATGTCTCCTCACTATAGGTGTCGGGATCTATCTGGTAGTAGCCGTCAACATTTACACGGTTGTCTTTACCATCGATTCCAAGCCAGTCTGTGAGCATACTGTCTAGAAGCTTCGTGTTATCCTTCAAATCCATGGAAATACAGTTTACATAGCATACATACAGGCTTGTATTGTAGTTATTGGCCCGTATGGAGCGTACCAGTGAAATAACAGCTATAATGCCGATGATTGTACCGACAATGGGAATCTTGTAATAATCCCATATGTAGGATGCCTTCGCTTTGATACCTTTTATTTCTTTTATCTTTTGCCGTTCTTTTTTTACCCGTACCGAGAACTTGTCTGTAAAGCCTGCCATACACTACCTCATTTCGTATAAAATCTTATATCATAATATCATATATATTTTTTTTTGTAAGTGCTTTTATGAAAATTTAATAATGATTAATTTGCTTTTTACAGGTTGATACCGTATAATAAAATTTAGACTGTTTAGTCAAGGATTATGTAGTTAAGAGAGGTAGAACATGAACAGGTTATTTGATGCAGATAATGCTTTCTTTCGATTTATGTCAAGGGTGGCGGATGCGATTATCTTGAATTTATTTTTTATCATTACGTCGCTGCCTATTGTAACGATAGGTGCATCATACACGGCAATGTACTATTATTGCACCAAAGCGGTGTGCAATGAGGAGGAGTATCTTTGGAAGAGTTATTGGAAATCATTCAAAACCAATTTTGTCCAGGGATTCCTACTTGAAGTATTCTTTGTAGTTGTAGGTTTGATTTTGTATGTGGATATCAAGTACTTTTATAATAAGGCGTTCTTTGGAGGCGCTTTTGGATGGAGGCTTCTGTTCTTCATTATGCTGGGTATGGCTGCATTGGCAGTTACAACATTTTTGTATGCATTTCCGCTTTTGTCTCGTTTTGACAACAGTACATTGCGCATAATCAGAAATGCAGCGTTTATGTCAATCCGTCACATGAGCCAGACTGTTCCACTCCTGTTGATTCTGGGTGTGGCAGCTTTTGTCGGATGGATTATGTTCCCGGCATCGCTGTTCTTTATTGTCGGAGCATGGGTATACGTAAGCTCGATTTTCTTCCACAAGGTATTAGACCGTTACATGCCTAAGGATGAGCGCTATGAAGAGGATTACTATTTGGGAGTTCAGGAGGAGAGCGCAGACAGTGATGCGAATGATGAGAATGCTGATGCCGACAAGGATGTTGTCCAGGATAGCACGGATAATGAGGTAACGGGGGATGAAGAGGATACACAGCAGCAAGATTAAAATTCTATAAAAAATTATAAAATAGTTGTTGACAGCGAAAAACTTTAATGCTATACTCCAACACATCAAGCAAAGGTGCTTTGGGTTTAACCCGAAGTGCCTTTTTTCATTGCATAGGAAATTAAGCAGGAACTTCCTATACAATGAAAGATGGCTAAAAAAGGAGGAAGAGTTTATGGAAGAATTTATGAGTGAATTGTATGGAGTGTGGTTCCTTATCGGTGCCGCACTGGTGTTCTGGATGCAGGCGGGCTTCGCAATGGTTGAGGCAGGCTTTACCAGAGCAAAGAATTCAGGTAATATCCTGATGAAGAACCTGATGGACTTCTGTATAGGTACAGTAATGTTCATCCTGATTGGTTTCAGTCTTCTCCTGGGTGAAGATGTGGTTGGACTTATCGGCAAGCCGGGTTTTGACATCTTTACCGCTTATGAGAATTTTGACTGGTCCAATTTCGTATTCAACCTTGTATTCTGTGCAACAACAGCAACAATCGTTTCAGGTGCAATGGCTGAGAGAACTAAGTTTTTATCCTACTGTATTTATTCCGCTGTTATTTCTGCATTGATTTACCCGATTGAGGCACACTGGATTTGGGGCGGTGGCTGGTTATCAGAACTTGGCTTCCACGATTTTGCAGGCTCCTGTGCAATTCATATGGTTGGTGGTATCAGTGCTCTTATAGGTGCTAAGATACTTGGACCTCGTATTGGCAAGTTTGTAAAAGACAAGGACGGTAAGGTTACCAAGGTTAATGCTTTTCCGGGACATAACCTTCCTATTGGAGCTCTCGGTGTATTTATCCTTTGGCTTGGCTGGTATGGTTTCAACGGTGCGGCAGCTACAAGCCTTGGACAGTTAGCTTCCATCTTCCTTACAACAACGATTGCTCCGGCAGTTGCTACTGTGGTATGTATGATTTTTACATGGGCTAAGTATGGCAAGCCTGATGTTTCAATGTGTCTTAACGCTTCTCTGGCAGGTCTTGTTGCAATTACTGCTCCTTGTGATGTTACCGACGCTTTCGGTTCAATCATTATCGGTGCTGTTGCCGGACTGCTGGTAGTATTCGGTGTATGGCTTCTTGATTACAAGTTACATATTGATGACCCTGTAGGAGCCGTTGCAGTTCATTGTCTTAACGGTATCTGGGGTACTATTGCAACAGGTCTTTTCGCAACGACATCCGCACCGGGCAATGATTCAGTTGTAGGTCTTTTCTACGGCGGCGGTTTTAAGCAGCTTGGAATCCAGCTTGTAGGCTTTGCTTCGGTTGCTCTGTGGGCAGCAGTTACAATTACGATTACTTTCCTTATTATTAAGGCTATTGTTGGTCTTCGTGTTTCCGAGGAGGAGGAGATTGTTGGTCTGGATGTTATGGAACATGGTATTCCTTCAGCATACGCAGGCTTCAGCTTGATGGATATCTCCAACACAATGACCATGGAGACCAATGAGAACACTGACCTTGGTGTTGACGATTACTCTAAGGCATCCGAGGCTCAGAAGGCTGCAGCAGTCACTGTTACCGCTCCTGCCGAATCTGCAACCGGTATCTACAAGGTATCCATTATTACCAAGCTTTCAAGCTACGAGAAGCTTAGAAAGGCACTCAATGATCTTGGTGTAACCGGAATGACAATGACTCAGGTTATGGGTTGTGGTATCCAGAAGGGTGCCGGTGAGATGTACCGTGGCGTTGAGGTGGATGCAACCCTGCTTCCAAAGGTTAAGATTGAGGTTGTCGTAAGCAAGATTCCGGTATCTGCGGTTGTCGAGACTGCTAAGAAGGCATTGTATACAGGACATATCGGCGATGGTAAGATTTTCGTATATGATGTTGAGAGAGTTGTCAAGGTTCGTACAGGTGAGGAGAACTTCGCAGCATTACAGGATGTTGAATAATATCTACCTTATAATAATGAAATACTCCTTTAAAGAAAAAGATAAATGTTAAAAATAAACGGGATGTACATTTTTGGTACATCCCGTTTTGAGTGCCGGAAATTATTTTTTACTTATATACCCTTGGAAATGCCTGATGCAGTTTCATGCAGTAATATATACACAGCATAAGGGAGCAGGCAACCGTTATGGTAGGAATAGGCGGCTTGAAGGTTACGGTACATATGAAATTAGCCATTATAAATAAACCGAAAAGAATCCATGGAGTATTAAGTCCGAGTTTTACATAATTAACCTTCGCGGTCTTGGCATCTAAGAGTACTCCTTCTGTAAAATAATGCGTAAGATATATGAAATAGATTGTGGAAATACCCAGCGCAACCAGATGAACAAGGTTGGAGACGGAAGTGGTAGTGAACAAACCTATTTCGGGGATAAATGCGGAGAGCACCATTATTACATATGCAACTGACATTTTTTTAAATGATTTATAGGCTACCTTAAAATGATTGTTGTGTTCATGCATAAATTGCTTGACACCTATAAAAAGAAGAATTAGGGATATAAATCCTAAATAAGGGATAAGATAATCCATGACATACAGCACAAAGGCTGCAATGACATATTTGATTGCAAGTTTTTTGTCAGGGTGTAGATATTTGTCTGCCATAGGGCGGGTTCCTCTCTTTCCATAGCACAGCTATGTATAAATAGATTACTGTGAACAGCAAGAACAGTATAGCACATCATTCTCAAAATGTATAATTAAAAAAACATTAAAACTACTTGCTTTTAATGCGTATATTGTATACAATGTATGCACAACAAAATATTATTTCAGAAGGAGATATCACATGAAGAATTTTTTTAAGAGACTTAGTCTCGTATGTGTGGTAGTAATGGTGCTTTCTGCTGCACTGACAGGTTGTGCAGGCGGCAAGAAAGGAGATGAGCCTTCAGGTAATGTTTCTGAGCCGACGGGGGAAGCAGTCCGCGGCGGTGAGGTTGTTGTAGGAATACAGCAGGATATCGATAGTCTTGACCCACATTTGGCAGTAGCGGCAGGAACGGATGAGATATTGTTTAACATTTTCGAGGGACTTGTGGTTCCTGACGAGAATGGTAATGTTACACCTGCGGTAGCAAAGGATTATACCATATCTGAGGATGGTTTGACCTATACCTTCATATTGAGGGATGGGATTAAGTTTTCCGATGGTACACCTGTAACTGCTGGGGATGTAAAATATTCCATCGAAAGGTGCGCGGGACTCCTTGACGGAACACCCCTTGTTAAGGCACTTTCCATTGTTTCACACGTTGACATTGTGGATCAGTCTACTATCAATATCGTCCTCTCGGAAGCTAATCTGGAGATTATCTACTACCTTACGGCAGAGATTATTCCGGCTTCATCACAGGAAAGCGGCGAGATTATAGGAACTGGTCCTTTTAAATTGGAATCCTATACTCCGCAGGAGGGTATTACATTAGTAAGAAATGAGTATTACTGGCAGGAGGGACTGCCTTATCTTGACAAGGTGACCTTCAAGATTGTTGCAAGCGCAGAGTCAGCCATGATGGAGCTGCAGGCAGGAAGTATTCACATTTATCCATACCTTACCGATGATCAGGCAAATGAGCTTGCGGCTAACTTCAATATCGCCAGCAACGGTTCAAGTGTTGTTCAGGCATTGTACATCAATAACGCTGTGGCACCTTACGATGATGTAAGGGTAAGACAGGCATTGGCTTACGCTATTGATAAGGATGCCATCAATGACTTCATATTTGGCGGAAGAGGCCAGCTTATAGGAACAAGCATGCTTCCGGATTATGAATGCTACGTTGATGGTCTTGGCTATGAGCATGATACAGCCAAGGCGAAGTCACTTCTTGCAGAGGCGGGCTATCCGGATGGCTTTGATATGGAGATAACTGTACCGTCCAATTATCAGATACACCTTGACACGGCGCAGGTTATCGTTGAGCAGCTTAAGGAAGCAGGAATAAATGCTTCCATTAAGAGTGTTGACTGGTCAACATGGCTTGATGAGGTATATAAGGGAAGAGATTTCCAGACCACAGTGTGTGGAATCGCAGGCTCTCTTACCCCAAGCTATCTGCTTGTAAGATATCAGTCAACAGCAAAGAATAATTTTGTTAATTATTATAATGAAGAATTTGATGCATTATATAAGAAGATTTCCACTTCGCTTGACAGCAAAGAGGTGACAGAAGGTTACAGGACGCTTCAGACAATGCTGGCAGAGGACGCTGCATCCGTGTATATCGCAGTACCGCCTGTGCTCATTGCCATGGACAAGACGCTTGGAGGCTACCGCTTCTATCCTATATATGTTCAGGATATGAAGTATGTATATTGGACGGAGTAAATAGATGAAATATATTGCGAAGAAGTTGATAACTCTCATATTGACATTGTTTCTTATCTCGGTGCTGGTATTCCTGATTTTTCAGGTAATACCCGGGGACCCTGTGCTGTCCATTCTGGGCACTGAAGCTACCGAAGAGAAAATAGAGTCGCTCAGGGAAGAGTTAGGACTTAATGCTTCGCTGCCGGAGCGCTACTTTGACTGGCTCTCCGGCGTAATGAAAGGTGATTTGGGCAGAAGCTACCGCTATAAGGAGAACTTAAATGAGCAGATGGCAGTGAGCCGTCTTGTGGCGGGTAAGCTGCCTGTTACGCTCACCTTGGCGGGTATGTCACTTCTTTTCATTATTGTGCTTTCTATTCCGATAGGAATATTATGGGGCGGCACTAAGCATAAATGGCTTGATGCCCTGCTCAATGTGCTGGCCCAGTTTTCCATGAGTGTGCCGTCATTTTTCCTTGGTATTATAGTTATCTATTTCTTCGGTCTTATCATGAAATGGTTTACGCCGGGGGGATATGTAAGCTACAAGGAAGATTTCTCAGGCTATATACAATATATGATTTTTCCGGCGCTTACGGTTGCTCTTCCAAAGGTTGCCATGACAGCCAGATTTTTACGCAATTCAATAATCAACCAGCTAAATGCCGATTATGTCAGAACAGCCTACAGCAAAGGGGCCGGACGCACACGGGTTCTCTTTTTACATGTACTTAAAAACGCCATGATACCGGTGGTTACATTTATCGGTGTAATTGCCGCTGAGATTGCTGCGGGAAGCATCGTGGTTGAGCAGGTCTTCGGACTGCCGGGAATCGGAAGACTTCTGGTGTCTTCCATTTCTACAAGGGACTACCCTGTTGTCCAGGCGCTTATGCTCTATATTGTGTCCGCGGTTGTAATTGTGTACTTTTTGGTTGATGTGCTGTATCGGTACATTGACCCAAGAGTGGAGGAGTAGTGTATTAGGATGGCAGAGAAACGAACCAAAGTCAAAAAAAATATATATTTCAGGGTCGGGCTTGGGATTACGCTGTTTTTTGTGGTGCTGATGTTTGTCGGACTCATATACACGCCCTACGACCCCAATGCAATGAATTCAAGTGAAAAGTTCCTTGCGCCATGTCTTTCCCATCCTATGGGAACCGATAATTTTGGCAGGGATATTTTTAGCCGCGTCTTAAAAGGCATCAGCATGACAGGACTTGTGGCGGTGTCAACGGTGGCAATCGGAGGAACAATCGGAACAATTATCGGGGCACTTACAGGCTTCTATGGAGGCATTGTGGATGAGATTGTGATGAGGATAAATGATACACTCAATGGATTTCCAAGCATTCTTCTGGCACTTGTCATAGTGAGCATTTTGGGTCCCGGCAAGTACAATGTGATTCTGGCGCTGGGTATTTTATTTATTCCCAGCTTTGCCCGCATTGTGCGCAGCGAGTACATTAATTACAAAAACCGTGATTTTGTAAAGAGTGCGAGACTCATGGGTGCAGGAAGCTTAAGAATAATATTTCTTCATATATTCCCCAATATTCTGCCTACATTGCTTGTGACGATTACAATAGGTTTTAACAATGCTGTGCTGGCGGAGGCGGGCTTAAGCTATCTGGGAATAGGAATACAGCCTCCGGATGCCAGTCTGGGAAGTATGCTTTCTGATGCACAGAGCTATTTGTTCAGCGCACCATGGTATGCAGTCATGCCGGGCATGACAATAGTACTTTTTGTGCTGGGATTTTCATTGCTGTCGGAGGGAATATGCTCGAAATAGATAATCTTACAGTTGAATTTGGCACAAAGAAGGTTCTTGACGGAGTTTCCTTGACCGCCGAAAAGGGAAAGGTTCTTGGAATAGTGGGAGAATCAGGTTCGGGAAAGACCATGACTGCTTTGGCGGTTATGGGACTTTTAAGTCCGGATGCAAGGGTTGCAGAAGGCAGCAGTATACAGCTTGACGGAAAGGAACTGATAGGTCTGCCGGAAAAGAAGCTTGCTGCTATAAGGGGCAATGATATTGCCATGATTTTTCAGGAACCCATGACCAGTCTTAATCCTACCATGAGAATTGGAAGACAGCTTGAGGAGGCATTGCGCCTTCACGGACAGAAAATACCTTCAAAGTCATGGCTCAGGGAGAAGGTTATGGAAGCGCTTAAAGAAGCCTGTCTTCCTGAACCCGAAAAGCAGTATGACAGATACCCTCATGAATTGTCGGGGGGCATGCGCCAGAGAGTGATGATTGCCATGGGGACAATCTGCAGACCGGATTATCTGCTGTGTGATGAACCGACGACGGCACTGGATGTCACCACCGAGAAGGGAATCCTTGAACTGATTAACAGAATAAGGACTGAACACAATATGGGCATTATCTTTATTACACATGACCTTAAGCTGCTACGCGGCTTCGCGGACAAAGTGGCGGTAATGTGCAAAGGGAAAGTGGTGGAGCAGGGCAGTGTTGAGCAGATTTTTAATGCACCTGTGGAGGAGTACACGAGAAGGCTTATCGCCTCAATACCTGACAGGCAGCACAGAAGGAATGTCAAAGCCGCCGGGGCGGAGAAATGAGAATATATATGGACTATATACTGGAAGTCAGAAATCTGAATGTGTATTATAAAAGCATCGGCAGGTCAATTCTTTCTAAGCCGGCCAAAAAGCAGGTGCTCTTTGACGTTTCTTTTGATGTAAGGCCGGGTGAGATACTGGGAATAGTGGGAGAATCAGGCTGTGGGAAATCTTCACTTTCCAAGGCAATTCTTGGTATGAACAAAATGTATGAAGGACAGATTATACATCACTCCGGGAAGCCACAGATGATATTTCAGGACCCCTTTTCTTCGCTCAATCCTGCATGGAGAATAGGAAGAATACTGGAAGAGCCGCTTATATTGTCGGGAATACGGGACAAGGAAGAACGCAGAAAACGTGTGGAGGATATGCTTAACAAGGTGGGACTTGATGAATCTTACGCTGACAGAAAGCCGGTAGCTCTAAGCGGTGGACAGAGGCAGCGCGTGAGTATTGCGGCAGCGCTTATTGCGCGTCCTCAGCTTGTGATAGCTGATGAGCCGCTGTCAGCTCTTGATGTGACCATACAGTCCCAGATTATGGACTTGATGCTTGAACTTAAGCGGGAGCTTGGACTTACCTATTTGTTTGTATCTCATGATATTGATGTTGTCTATCAAATGTGTGACAGAATTATGGTAATGAAGGAGGGGCGCATCATTGAGCTTGGGGATACACTGGAGATGTTTGCTAATCCTAAGAATGAATATACACGCAGCCTTATTGAGGGGTAAAGGCATAATGTTGCATTAGAATTCCTCAGGAAAGTTTTTTCAAAAAAATAAAAAAAGTACTTGCATTTTTGAAAAAGGTAATATATAATAAGTTTCGTTGTAGCGCTAGAGCGCAGGAACATTGGGCTATAGCCAAATGGTAAGGCACTGGACTCTGACTCCAGCATTTCCAGGTTCGAGCCCTGGTAGCCCAGCTAAAGGCATCACGACGATAGCGTGATGCCTTTATTGATTTAATATACACTTTTATGGAAACGTATCGAAGTGGCCATAACGAGCTTGACTCGAAATCAAGTTGTCGGGCAACCGGCACGCGGGTTCGAATCCCGCCGTTTCCGTTTGCGTCGAGCACATTATGGAGAAATCTGTAGTGTGCTCTTTTGCTATGAAAGCAAGCCAAGTACGGAAAGGAGTGCAGACATGTATAGCTATGACACAAGGATAAGATATACGGAGTGCGCAAGTGACAGGAAACTGACACTGCCGTCACTTGTCAATCTTTTTCAGAATTGTTCTCTGTTTCATTCAGAGGACGCAGGCCTTGGACTTGACTATCTTGAACAAAGCAGAACAGCATGGTTCCTTCTTAACTGGCAGATTATTGTGGACAGGATGCCGGCTTTTGGGGAGCAGGTTAAGGTATGCACTCAGCCCTATGATTTCAAGGGATTCTACGGCAGCCGTAATTTCTGGCTGGAGGATGAGAGCGGAACAATAATTGTAAAAGCAGCTACGCTGTGGTCTTACATGAGCCTGGAGACACTAAGACCTGTAAAGCCTGACCTGGAGCAGATGGCACGTTATGGGACGGGCGAAAGACTTGAGATGGATTATGCGCCGCGTAAGATTGCAGTTCCGGACAGCTTAGAGCCATGTGAGACTATTGCGGTCAGACATGACATGATTGACACCAACAGGCATGTGAACAACGGACAGTACATCAGCATTGCCATGTCTCTGCTGGAGCAGGACAAGCCGACAGTCAAGGTCAGACAGATGCTTGCGGAGTATAAGAAATCTGCTGTCATGGGTGACACTTTTCATCCGTATACCGGATGGCAGGACGGCAGATACTATGTCTGCCTCAAGGACGATAATGGTAATGTGAATGTTGTGGTGGTATTTGAACCGTAAATGAGAGGTGTGGAGAAGATATGATAAAGATAGGTGAAAAACAGAAGCTCAGGATAGTTAAAAAGACAGATTTCGGCGTGTATCTCGGTGATGAAAATGAGCGTGTGCTGCTTCCGAAAAAGCAGGTGCCTCAGGATGCGCAGATTGGTGACAGCCTTATGGTGTTTATTTATAGGGATTCGGAGGACAGGCTGTTAGCCACAATCAATGAACCTAAGCTGACTCTTGGACAAGTGGCAAGACTTAAGGTCAAGGATACCGGTAAAATAGGAGCATTTTTGGACTGGGGACTTGAGAAGGACTTATTCCTTCCGTTCAAGGAGCAGACCTACAGGGTCCGTCCTGATGACACATGCCTTGTGGCGCTGTATGTTGACAAGAGCGGACGTCTGTGTGCAACCATGAATGTGTATAAATATCTTGGAACCACAATGCAGTACAAGCGCGGAGATATGGTGAGAGGAACAGCATATCAGTATATTGAGAAATTCGGCATGTTTGTGGCAGTTGATGATATGTTTCAGGGACTTATTCCGAAGAAGGAGTGTTATGGCGGACTCAATGTAGGCGATGAACTTACCGGATTGAGAGTCACCAACGTGACGGCGGACGGGAAGCTTGAACTGGCAGTCCGTGAGGTGGGCTATCTTCAAAGGGATGAAGACGCTGATAAGATTCTTAAGACGATAGAAGAATTCGACGGCGTACTGCCATTTAGTGACAAGGCTTCACCGGAGGTTATTAAACGCGAGCTGGATATGAGTAAGGCTGCTTTTAAGAGGGCGGTGGGTAAGCTGCTTAAGGAAGGCAGGATAGAGCTTACCGAGACATCAATACGAATAAAATAGGTAATTGCGAAACTCATGAATTACACAACTGTTCAGTAATTAAATAGAGTTTCACAATTACCTGAATGAAATAGAACATATGATGTGACTATACTGATACATCTATATTGGCACCGAGGTTAGGATTGACGGACATTTCCATCATCTTCTTCATGCCCTCGCCCATGTCTTCGATGGTATCTAGGTTCTTGGCCAGAACAGCTACACCAATCTGGGAGTTGACATCAGCCATGCTCATGCTTGTGGAAAGCGCTGCTATATCCATATAATACACCTCCTTGATAACGATTCTGAAGAAATATAGTACTTTTTTCTTATATTATTTATACCATATATAACCAAAATTAACAAGTGATTC
>CAMAKT010000025.1 GCA_945836135.1 uncultured Clostridia bacterium
AACTTATAGAAACAGAGCCAGTTGGAGAAAGACTAACTGAAGGAGCCGAATTGCCCAATGTAGTATGACCGTATAATCCAGCAACCATTATATAATTAATGTTATTATTTACACTACTGTCTACCTGAACAGCAACAGTAATAATTCCACTTTTTGCATATGCACTTTCAGTTATTGTAGTACTTGTCTGATATGTTTCAGTCATAGGGAACTGAAGGTTAACCGTATTGAATTCCAGTCCAGGTTCCTGAGTTCCTTTACGACTGAATTGTTTTACAGAACCATTATAGTAATCTATGTTAGTTGCAACATCAGCTTTGATAACATTAAAATTATAACCATTTACATCATAGGCCAACCAGCGCATTGCTGCCGAATCTGAAAATGTCATAATAGGACTATGATCCCATGTCCATATATAAGAAAAAACCGCATATTTTGTTCCACAACTTGTCACAGTTATGTTTCCCGTACATGTACCAGTGATTGCCCTAATTGAATTTTCAGAACCCCTTGCACCTTTTGAATATGATTTTAGCAAATCAATTTCTTCATCAGTGTACCCTAAAGCCAACAATTCATACTCCGAAAGCTGCATTCTTTCTGCTAATGCTTCTTTAAAAGAAGATATAATTATATCAGCCTCAGCTTGAGTCAATCCCAGTGCTGATAACTCTTCTGAATTACTTTGTTCCAATGTTAAAATGTAATCATATTCATTAAAAACCTGAGTATAATTCACTGTTGATTCATTTTCACCGGCATATGTCTTGTCAGATATTCCCATAATTAAGAAAAATATGAGAGTCACTGAAAACCACCGTTTAAATTTTTTTGCCATAGACAGAACCTCCTACATTTTTTTAACAATATTATACCATAATTATCCTATAATGAAATAATAAATGTCTATAATTAGGTTATTTTTTATCGACTTTTTTCGACTTTTTTCGACCTAATTTATCTTTTGCATATATAACCCATTTTCTCCTCCGCAAGCTCACCCACAGGTTCAAACTCATCCCCTGCCATGTACTCATAGATGGCAGCCTGAAGTGCTCTCGCTTCAGGATATTTCTGACTGTTATGAAGCTCCATGGCAGATAAAAGAACTTTTCCACCCATGCAGCGAAACTCAATGAGCTGTGCCAGCGGACGAAGAAAAGCATAGCTGTCCATCTCGGTTACAATGGCTTTCATTGTGTGCGGAAGAATAACGGCGCGCTTCGTTGCCATAATCCACCACTGCCAGTCAGTGTGCTTATCTGTCGGAAACTCCCTGAATATCGGATGGCTCACATCTATAAGCTGTCCCATACCGCCCTCCTGGTCGGAGAATGTACCTACTGACCAGAAATCCGTGGTAAACTGCGTCTTAATCGATGCAGGCATACTATCCTTGTCCGCATCCGGTGACAGATAAACCCTTCCGCCACGTCGCAGAACCTCTTTCGCCTTATCGTCAAATATCCTTGTCTCATAGACATTTTCAGGACAGACGGGCTCAACCTTTTTGTATACCCATATCGGATACTCTGAACTTATAAGGCTTCTGCCTTCAGAAATAATTTCTACCTTGAGCATCAGTGCTGTTGAACTGCCCACAAAATCAAGTTCCATGTCTATTGTTCCCACACAAGTGTGCCCTCCACACCTGCATAAGGTGTCGCCAAGGCTTCCACTTAAAAAGACTTTTCCCTTTTCATCGCTGTTCACCGCACAATCCCTATAATCAATTCTGTATCTTAACTCGCCCTCTATGTCCTCTTTTCCAAAGTTAGCTACAACCACATCCGCAATCAGCTGCTCCCCTACCTCATACGTATAACGCGGCAGCTTTACCAGCGGCATAGCTTCCTTAAAAAATGCCCTGAAGCGTTCCGGTCTGGCAAAATCATAAGGTTTTGGCATAAGATGGGAATTCATCATGCCCACCAGCGCCGTTCCCTGCCCCGGAAAATCCTGCAGACCAAGGAGAGAGATTCCTGACAACTGCTCCGTTCTCATGGCAGCCTCTATCTCCTCGCGGTAAGCCAACAGTGACAGTTCCCCAGTAGCCTCCACATATTCCTGCCACTGTGGCATAAGCCCCCGTTCATTTACTTTATCCTCTATTATTTTCAAATTAGCCGGTTCGGAGATTCCCTTGAACAGCTCTAATTCCCTAAAATCAGGCAGCACCTCAAACTGTCCCACCTCAAAGCTGAACACCGGCTTTGCATATTCCTGTCGTATGCTCTTCATGGCAGCAGCATAATTCGTCGAAGCGGAAGGGTATTTTTCATTAATGTACCCCCGCATTCCGGAGAAGGTTCCCCTGATAACCACATCATGACAGCTCTGGGAGGTGTAGAAATCACTCTCCCCATCACAGCCCTCCTCACCATAGAAAATGTTGGAGCCTTTGGCATACAGACGGGTTGAATCAAGCTCTTTTGCCATGCTAAGAAGACTGCTCATCCTCTCCCTTCCCTTATCTTTAGCCTGCAGTTCATTGCCAAAGGTAAGCATCACAAAGGCTGGGTGGTTGGCAAGCATATTCAGTATACCCTCAAGTTCCCTCTTATAATACGAATAGCTTTCATCGCTCTCAAAGGCATCCCTCGGATTCCAATTGGAAAGCTCCGGCTGCATCAGCATGCCAAGCCTGTCGGCAGCAGAAAAAGCCGCCTCCGGCGGGCAGTGGGAATGAAATCTCACACAGTTGATGCCATAGGAACGGTATCTTAAGAGTATGTCCTCCCACTCCGCCACCGTCATAGGCGCATGTCCCGTCTCAGGAAACTCGGCGCAGTTCGCTTCACTTCTTAAAAATATAGTTCTTCCGTTCAGTGCCAGCCTTCCGCTGCCATTATCACCGAAGCTGCGTATACCGAAAGAGACTGTGTGTTCATCAATACTCTGCTTAATTGATGCCGTCAGTTCGTACAGGTTTCCTTCTTCCTCATCCCAGAGTCTGACATTCCAGGCAAGTTTCAAATTATTAAATCTAAATTTATTTTCCCCATTCTTAAGTTCTACATTTAATAAAGAAGGTGTTTCCAGTGCCTCTGACTCAACCACTATCACGGTGCTGAAATCGCGCTTAGCCGACACTGTGACCTCTACATCCATAACGTCACATACACCCTTTGCTCCCTCTGACGCATGCGGATACACATGAACCTCAGGTATAAAATTCTCCGCCCTAGTATATAACTTGATTTCTCCCAGTATTCCGTTCCAGTTGGTCTGTGTCTCATCCGTGGCCGCAGAAGAATAGCATATTGCCTCCTTCGGCATACCCGGATAGCTGTTATCAGAGATAAAGGTTACGGTATGCTCGCCCGGAGCGATTCCTGTAAGTTCAAAAATATACGGTGTACTTAAAGTCCCCTGTCTCCATGCAGCATACTCCCTGTCATCCACTAGGAGCCTCAACAGACGGGCGCGCGCTGCCTTAAGGAAAAGCCTGTCACTGCCATATTCATCTATATTCACGATACGGCTAATCCGTGCCTCTCCCTCGTATGTATAACGTCTCGTAAATCGAGTGGTAATAGGAGCGTTCTCATCAATTTCTTCCGCGGCATTGCCAAGTGCTGCATCAGGATGCCACTGGTTGGCACCACTATCCTTATGACCTATTCTATTTTCATCCAAGGTTCCCGGCAGCTTCATGCTCCACCTTGTACCATCACTAAGTTCTGCCTCCCATATGCCTTCCAATGAACGTTCCATCATACTCTCCTTATATACTCAAGCCTATATTCTCAACCTGCTTTGTCGCTTGTTAGTAATTATTAAATTTAGTTTCTACAGTGTATGCAATACTACTCCATGCGCCCCTATTTCGTCTGTATATACCTTTCCATCCTTCAGACCGTACTCGGACAAATCCGTCTTAATTATTCTGCACTCATCCTTGAGATTGAAGATTGCAATGTATGTGTCAGGGTTAGCTTCGTTATCCACAGCCGATTTGTTTTCCGGTTCATTTATCCACACTGCCAGTTCCTCATTGCGTATAAGCTGGCGCCCCCGTCTTCCCTCCGCAAGCATGCCAAGAAGTGTTCTGTCCGTAATCAGTGACAGTGTCCATTCATCCAGCTTCGTAAGCTCCGCTCCAAGCATAAGAGGCGAGCGGAACATGCACCACAGAGTCATCATCGTGCGCTGTTCATCTTTTGTCAGGTTGCATTTCCACTCATGTCCGAAGCCCTTGCCAAGGCACCCTAACGGGAGCATATCGCAATCCGGATAGCAGCCTGTCTTAACATGTTCCTGCCACATCTCGCATCTTACAAACATTTCCTTTACAAGCTTCCAGTTGTCCCACAAATCATCGGTAATACGCCACATATTGGCATTCTGTGCATAGTGCCATGCCTTGTCAATATGCGCCGGTCCCGGTGAAAGACTTAACACAATAGGGCGTCCACACTTTTCAATAGCCTTATGAATCATTCTTGTCTCATGCCATCCTGAAAATACAAGTGGGTCACGATACATCCAACTGTCACATATATCATCACATTTGATGAAATCAACTCCCCAGTCAGCATACATCGAAATAATAGAGTCATAATATGCCTGTCCTGCCTCGTTATCCCTTACGCCATACATATCCGGGTTCCAGCCGCATATCGACGATGGGTCAGCCGCCTCATCCGCAGTATGGCTGCTTCCGAATATCGGCAGATGATTGAGCGCCGCGCCCCTCGGAATTCCTCTCATAATATGTATTCCAAATTTAAGTCCCAATCCATGCACATAGTCAGCAAGAACACGGAATCCTTTTCCACCTACCGACGAAGGAAAACGCCGCGGTGCAGGCTGCATTCTTCCGTATTCGTCCATCTCAACATCTCCGAAAGGAATATACTGGAACTTGTCCCGCTTTGTACCGGCATCATTGGAGTACCATTCTATATCCACCACAATATACTCCCAGCCGTACTCCTTCAGTTTCTTCGCCATAAAATCAGCATTGGCACGCACCTGCTCCTCATTCACAGTCGTGTCATAGTAGTCGTAGCTGTTCCACCCCATAGGAGGTGTTTTGGCAAAATCGTTCTTGTTCATACTTTTCTTTCCCCTTTCCAATCTATATTATCGTTTTATATTAAGTTGCGCTCCGCAGTATTTTATTGTACAATGTCTGTAAATAATTACATACTATAATGCGAGGTGCTGTATGTCAGTTTCCAATATAAAAATTATCGGTGTCGCAGGAGGAAGTGCCTCCGGCAAGACCACCATAGTCAATATTATACGTGAGCATTTCGGTGATAATCTTGCGGTTCTAAGCCATGACAGCTATTATAAAGCCCACAATGAACTCAACTATGAGGAACGCTCCAGGTTAAACTACGACCATCCTGCGTCCTTTGACACCGATATGCTGGTGGAGCATGTACGCTTGCTCAAGTCCGGGATTCCGGTTGAGGTTCCCATATACGATTATTCCATACACAACCGTAGCGCAGCTACCACCCTTGTAGAGCCTAAGAAGGTTATTATCGTAGAGGGTATCCTTATTCTTGAGAATAAGGAGCTTCGTGACGAGATGGATTTGAAAATCTTTGTGGACACAGACGCAGACGAGCGTCTCATGCGCCGCATCAAGCGCGATATGGCAGAGCGTGCCCGCACAGTAGAGTCCATACTCACCCAGTACCACGACACTGTCAAGCCGATGCACGAAGCATATATCGAGCCCTCCAAGAAATACGCCGATATCATTATTCCCCGTGGCGGTCAGAATACTTCCGCAATAGAACTACTGCTTAACCACATTGATTCCCTGCTCAAGTAAGCCTTGGCAGGGAATTTTTAAATCATGATACCGCTGACCCGAAACAATCAGGCAGACGCTTTACAGCTATCTAATCCGGATAGTTCAGCCGTTCCGGGCACAGATTATCAAGCACCTCTGCCTTGAACTTTCTGGCATAGGTTTTCGCTTCCATGACGTTATTATCAAGATAGTTACCGCAGTCCCTCGGCGAATATCCCGGAATGTCACATTCCTTATCAGAGAAGCTGATGATAAAGTCTATCATCTCACCGATTACTCCCACAATATCCGAAGACTCTAAGTCCCCTGCAAAAATCACATAAAAGCCCGTCCGGCATCCCATCGGTCCGAAGTATATCGTCCTGTCCCTCCACTGCTCATTGTTGCGTAGGAAAGTCGCGCCCAGATGCTCAATGGTATGAATTCCCGCTGTGTCCATTACCGGCTCTGCATTCGGTCTTGTAAAACGCAGGTCAAAAGTCGTAATAACCTGTTCTCCCACCTTGTCTCTTCTTGACACGTAAATTCCCGTAAGCAAATCAATGTGATTAACATTAAAACTAGCTATTTTATTCATGATTAACTGCCCTTTCTCCCGGAACATTTTTAGTATGTATATCGTACCACATTTGCTTTGATTTTTAAAGGATGTTGTGTTATATTCATGATAGAAAAATCAAGTGCCATAGCGGCACGGAAACGGGCAGCCCATGAATGACGAAATTAAGCTTAAATCAGAAATATCCGGAGAGCAGCTCCTTACTCTTGCAATGGATATGGGAGAGCGAATGATAATATGCGGTGCCGAAGCGAACCGCGTGGAAGATACTATCAGAAGGATATGTACAGCTTACGGATGTACCAAGGTAGATGTATTCTCTATTACATCCTATCTTTCAACCACCATCACAACACCATGGGGCTCCCACGAGACACAGACAAGGAGGATTCTTTCCTACAGCAATAACTTGGACAAGCTTGAATACTTAAATGCCATATCCCGCTATATCTGCAGCAACACGCCTGCATATAATAATATCGAGGCAGAAGTTGATTCCATCCGTAAGGCCCGGGAATTTCCATGGCAAGTCACGATATCCGGGTACATGCTGGCCAGCGGTGCATTTACCATTTTTTTCGGCGGTTCCATAAGGGACGGACTGGTTGCGTCACTGCTTTCCCCCCTTGCATACATCATAGATATGAAAATCAAACCTCTTGGTATCAACATGCTTATGTACAATTTTTTCTGCACCTTTCTTCTTGGTGCCCTTGCGCGCCTTATAGGTGTTACAGGTTTCATTGACAATATTGATAAAGTCCTGATAGGTCTTGTAATGCTGTATATACCTGGAACCCAGATGACCAACTCACTGCGGGACATTTTGTGCGGTGATATCATGTCAGGCCTGTTAAGACTTATTGAGGCAGTCCTGCTTGCCATATCAATTGCACTTGGCTTTGCCACTTCAATTGTGGCACTTAACATGACCTTTTAGGAAAGGGGAAAACTCTTATGTTAGAATATGCCATACAGATTATTACCGCCGGTATTGGTGCATGCAGTTATTCCATCTTGTTTAACATCCGCCGGGATAAGCTGCTCTATGCCACATTCGGCGGTGCGGTCACATGGTTAGTGTACATTCTCGTGTCACAGGCAGTGTCAAATATATTCCTAAGCAATATGCTTGCGGCAGCCTTTGCGACGCTTTACGCAGAGATACTTGCCCGCATCAAGAAAGCTCCCACCACTGTGTTTCTCATCCCGTCAATCATGCCCATGATTCCGGGAGGTGGTCTGTTCTATACCATGTCCGCAGTTATAAGCAACAATTCAAAGCAGTTTGAGCACTACTTTGTATCAACAATACAGACCGCACTGGGCATCAGTATCGGTATTATGTTTATGTCACTCATCGGCGTGCGTTTGGTAAAGGTCAGCATCGCCCCGATCAAGCGCTGACACCACACAGCTGCACCTGTCGGCTAAGAAAGGAGTCTACTCTTGGAAGAAATAAATCTTACTGAAAAATTAAAGCAGCTTGAAGCTGAGGTTGAAAATGAAATACGGTTGAAAAACGAAGCCACACAGAAAATCTGGGAAGAAATGACCGGAATGAGCGGACGTACCAATGCCTCGGTGTCCTCTATAAATCCGCTCACAGCACAGGAATCCATACCTACACCTGCGACACCCCCTGCATCAATCCAGCCGGAGCCTTTGCAGGCTGTTACCCTGGAGGATTTGAATGCTCCCGTTATCACAAAGGAGGATTTTTCCGCCGATGAGAAATGGGCAATGGTGCTTGCCGGAGGCGGTGGCAAAGGTTCCTACCAGATAGGTGTGTGGAAAGCACTACGTGAAATGAGTCTTGAGAAAAATCTGATTGCTGTGTCCGGTTCCTCCGTTGGTGCCCTCAACGCAGCACTTATCTCACTTGGCGACTATGAAAATGCAGAAGAAATATGGAATACAATTATGCCAGAACAATTTCTTGACATCAATTCTTCCACCATTACCGGGCCTCTCGACGGAATCGTTAAAAGAAGCCTTATTAACGGTCTATGTTCAAGAGACGGTCTGATTGACATTATTGATAACCATCTTGATATCAGCAGGTTATCCACTGCGCGCATTCCGGCATATGTCTGTGTAGCCTGGTATCCTTCCGACTGCATAGATTGCCTTAATGAGAAGCCGGTTGCAGAATATATCAGCTTAAGTGAGGTGGACCGTTACGATGCCAAAAGTCTGCTGTTAGCCACATCAGCCATGCCATATATCTACCCGCCTGAGCTTATTCATGACAAAATATATCGTGACGGCGGACTTGCCGACAATGTTCCGGTTCTGCCTATGACCTGCATAGGTGCCGATAAACTTATAGTTGTAAAGCTTGAGCCTACCGATAAGGTAAATTCAAGCCTGTACAGCCATTTTAAAGAAGTCGTAGAGATAACACCGAGCCGTGAAATCGGTGATTTGCTTGACGGGACCCTGGACTTTGCCGCCCGCAATGTGCGTTTCCGCATGCTGTTAGGCTATTATGACACGCTCAGAGCTTTCAGCCTCCGCATGTACAGCCTCAACGGTCTTCCTCTCAATGAAGCAGAAAAAAAGCGCCGTGAGGATGAGGACTATGAGAAAATCATGTCCATCCTGCGGCGCGAGCGTACACTTGGGCGTGCGGAAAACAATATGAGCAGATTGAATACACTGCTAAATAAATTTGAAAACTGACCCTTCTGCGGCAGGTGTCCACCACAAATCCGACAAGCGTTTTAGCTTATCCGATAGCTTTACCTTCCGTATCGTCAATGATGATATACAATCAGGTAAGCTATGGTATCCCATAGTGGATATGATAACAGCAACGTCAATAAGAATATCAATTGTCTATTTCCTATCACCCACATACTTAAGAATCACAACATGGACGCTGTAATCCTTACAACCGGGTGAGGCACCTGCCATCGTTCTGTAATGTTGGTGCAGAGAGCAATTTTGAAATCTTTTTAAGCAACCCTCCAGCCATAGCTCGTAATATGAGCTAATCATGCCTGGCTGCATCACTCCTTATCAATTACCATCACCCATCGGTTCTCTGTCTGATAGTAAATCAGCTTCGCCTTTATATCCTGCTCCAATATAAGCAGTGAGCAGTCAAACTCTATTGATGGAATTCCGGCATACCTCTTCGATTCCCGGGAGTGAACCTTAATCTGTCTTATCACCCTGATCTCCCCGTCTTCGTCCTGTACCTTTATCATAAGAGGAGTTATTTTCCCTGACTTGGTAAACCAGCATTGACAGGCTATTTCTTTTTGAATTCCCTTAACAACTCCGCTATCCGGATTACCAGTATTGGTACCAATGCCAAATGCCATGAATATGCCCCCTTCCTACAATACGGTTATCCTGCTGTAATCAACTGTTCTCTTTTCCCTGGATATACCTCCGGACATATGGTCTATAGGCTGATTCAAAAATGCAGCCCGCTTAAGGGCATCAATACCAAAGCCCGCCCTAATACTATCCACGGTTCTATCCATCAGAGCAAGCTTCTCATAATCTGTCTCGTCAAATAATTCCAATTGCCTGGTAAAATCATCTCTACATACATTACCGGTGTGTATTCCGAGATGCCGTATCGGTCCCCCTGACCATAATTGTGCAAACAGCTCGCAGGCTGCATTATATATCTCTATAGTAAGATTCGTAGATGAGTTAAGATGCTTCTGGTGCGAAGCATACGACAGATCCGAATACCGTATTCCCACGGCTACCACTTCAACCTGAACCCCATCTGCTCTAAGTCGGCTGCTCACGGTCTCCGCAAGCGATAGCAGAACCTTTCTCGCCGTCTGCATGTCTGTCACGTCATATGGTGTTGTTGTACTGTTGCCATATCCCTTATTGGCAGGTGGTACGGAAAGTACCGGTGAAAGGTCAATCCCGTTGGCAAAGCCCCAGATAATCTCCCCCTGTTTCTTAAGAATGCCTCTAAGCAGCTTAGGGTCAACAGTGGCAAGCTCGCCAATAGTGTGTATTCCCATAGTAAACAGTCTCTGGGCGGTTGCCCTGCCAACAAAAAACAGCTCCGATACCGGCAATGGCCACATCTTCTTCTGTATCTCCTCCGGGTACAAGGTGTGCACACGGTCCGGCTTCTTAAAATCCGACGCCATCTTAGCCAGAAGCTTATTACTTGAAATCCCTATATTCACTGTAAAGCCCAGTTCGTTCTTAATCCTGTCCTTAATCTGCTCTGCCGTCTCCTCAGGGCTCCCAAAAAGATGACAGGATGCTGTCATATCTACAAATGCTTCATCCACGCTGTACTGCTCTACGATGTCTGAGTATTCTCTCAGCACATTCATAAATGCCTCCGAGCATTGTTCATACAGCCCGTAATTCGGTGGCACCAGTATCAGCTCAGGACATTTTCTCTGGGCTTCAAGAATAGTCTCTCCTGTCTTAATCCCATAATTCTTCGCCGGAATGGATTTGGCAAGAATGATACCGTGCCTCAGAGACATGTCCCCACCCACAGCCGATGCCACTTCCCTCAAATCCAGTGTACCGCCCTTATGGTGTAGACGAAAAACAGCCTCCCAGGATAAGAAGGCTGAATTAACGTCGATATGAAATATAATATTCCTCAAACGTATGTTCACCTCCTGTTAGTTCATTATAGCAAACATACGTTCTGCTTTCAATAGGAAATTTATAGTTTGAAACCTGCTTTAGAACAGGCTTAGCTGCTCGTATTCTGCCCTTCTACCTAACAGACATGGGGTTTTCGAAAGAATCTTTTGCGTCTCACTATCATCAAATATCCACGGTTCAATCTCTTCCGGTTCCAAAATCAATGGCATTCTGTCATGCACAGGCTGCATGGATTTATTTGCGGCGGTGGTCAGAATCACAAATCTATCATCGTCTTGATAGTTGTTGTAGAAGCCCGCCATAAATAATATGGACTTATCCTGACGATAAAATATATTCTTTTCCTTGTTTGCGTTCCACTCATAAAAGGCTGTGGCAGGTACCACAATCCGGCGTCGCTGCACACTATCCCGGAACATTTTCTTTTCAAGAACGGACTCACTTCTGGCATTAAATATCACCTGCTTGCCCTGAAAGCCCGGAAAGCCCCATCGTTGCCACCTGTAGCTTATTTTCCGATTAGAAGCCACCAGAACCGGAGCTGTATCGGTAGGATGTATGTCCTCTGGCTGCAAGCTGATACATTTTTCTGCCTCTTTCCTAAGCTTCTCATCTACCTGTCGTATTATCTTTTCTATTTCTTTTGCCGTGTCATCATCCACATAGTACCTGCCGCACATACGGATTTATTATCTCCTTCTTTTTTTATTTATAATCTTTTTTATCATATCACTATTCATAATAATATAAATCAAGCCGGCAATAAATAAACCCCAGCAAAAAAACATCAAAATTTCAAGGTCAAATATCAGCTAATACCTTTTATTAACTAAATATCAAACCAATAGAATGGTCTTTCCTTAATTTTTGTAAACCCTGCACTTTCTGCTAAATGAATAGAACCCTTATCTGATTCTACACAATCCCAATGAGGCACCAAATCACATTTCATGCAATGCTTCACAAAGGCAATTGTATATTGTCACTGATCCAACATTCTCCTTTGCAAGTACCATTTAAAATTCCGGACTGACTTGGATTTCTCACATCTCCCGCAATACGCATCTGTTCATACCTCACTTTTTACCAGATTTGCAAAAATATGTACTATTTCTCTGCCGTAATAACTGCATCTGCAAACCATTCCCCGGCATATGGTAATAAATCTCCTTCAAAGGCTTCCCCAATGCCTTCGTAAGTTATTTGGTCTGAAACCTTCGTAAAATTCTTCTGATGTATTTCAAAAAGGCTGTCCCTAAGTATGTATTTTGCCATGGATGCCATGTCATTGTCCTCGAATATCTTCTTCAATTCTTTATATCCTTCGGAATCTTCTTTCATGTACATCACCGAATTAATGAGCGGACATGTGGGTTTCAATACACGTGCGGCTTCGATGATTCCCTTTTCCATAAGGTTACCCATATTTAAATATCCTACAAAGGTACATACCATATCAATACTATTGTTTTTGAATGCTAAGTTTGTCGCATCACAGGCAATATAGCTGACTTTTATCTTTGGATTTATCTGTGCAAACTTCATCCTATCATACATCAATACCTGGAAACTCAAGTCAGACGAAATAATATGAACTTGTTCGTTTGTAGTTTCCAGTAATTTTCTTAAGAGCATGCCCCTGCCGGATGCTATATCTAACAGGAAGCCTTTTTCCAGTTTTGATGTCTTATTTGTGATTCCATCCAAAAATAACCTTTCAATCTGTTTCTGATTCTCTGATTTTCTGTCGTCTATGGCAGTATCTAATTCCTCATAAGTTACTTCCTGATAGAGCTCGCTCCAGTTATTGGAATCTTTTTGTTCCTCGGAACCAAAGTCGATTACGCCGGCAAAAATCTTGTAAGTATGTTTTTTGGCACAAATCAGTTGTCCCTCTATGATTTCTCCGTTTTCTTCTTTTTCTGTAATAAGCTCAAAATCTGTTCCGCAACACGGACACTTTAAAATTTCAACGATTTCCTTATACATAATTACACTCCTTCCAATAAAAGATACTAATCCCCATTCCAGACGTAAGCATTATTGTGCTTGCGTCTGGAATCGCGAGCCGAATATCAGATTCGGCTCTGCGATAAGGGCTATTTTGCGGCTCCGACGCAAAAAGCCGGTATGAATAATAAGCTATCGAGCTTATTTTTCACACTATACTCCATAGTAACGCTTAATGGCATTTGCAACGTATTCTGCACAACCTGTTCCAAACTGACTGTCGGTAACCTCTGCCAATTTTGAATTCTGCAGGTATTCTTTTGATAAATCAAGTAAAATATTTCTTGCATTATCAAGCGCAAACATCTTTTTGTAGTTTTCCTCAAGCAGCTCTACGGCAGACCGTTCCATTTCCATATTACCACATTTTTTTGCAGACATAAACAGTGTGTAAATTCTGGTATTTTCATCCTGTTCCTGCTTTACTTCCTCAGCATCACCGGTTGACTGCATGATTGCTTCCATTGCCTTTTCTTTGCTTCCATACCACTTCATTAAGTCATTCATAGCCTGTTCATTTGCGAAACCTGATGATAAGTATTCTTTATAATCTTCCAAACTCCCATACTTTTGCACCTGTTCATCAATATTCTCTTTCGACATACATTCTAACGTATGATTCACAATTTTCTGCACTTAATCATTACTAAACGCTTCAAAACTCATAGTATTGACTCCAATACCAAAAATTTTTTACAGCAAAAAATGTCCTACACCTATTTGTATGCACCGATTTCTAAATGGTGGGGCATTTTACATTAATCAATATCAATTTAAACCAACAATTCAAAAAACCTGCTCTTAACTTCTGTTCCTTTTTCGCTCCGTCTCCTTACCACACCATGCAGTAAGCTTCTCCCTGTCTAAATAAGCCATTAAGGGCTTTGAGGAGCGTCGGCTGGTTCCAAGTAAATCCCTCAACGAAGCAAATGATATTATTTCATTTTCGGTAAAGTATTCCTCCACCTTAAATCTAATCTCCTCGGCAAGCTCCGGCAATGTGTAGAAATCATCTGATATCTTTACAATCTTTCCGTGCTTTTCAAGATAATGCACACCATCCATATACTGCTGCATATCCATCCCCTCCGGGCACAGCTCATCAATCTTAACGAAGTCAAAGCCTGCCTTGCCCAGATTCTTGCGGAAGCGTTTACGCAGCTTGTCAAGCTTCTCCTCGCAAACCACCTCAAACTCCGAATCGCTCCACAATCCGTCCCGCTGCTTAAGGCATCCCATGGACAAAAGATAACCCAGGAACGCATCAGCTCTTTCAGGTGCGAGATTTCTTAATACTTCGGAGACCGGATAGCTCTTGGGTGCTCCTTCGCGAAAAGGATATTTTTCATGATAACGCTTCATTCCGGCCTTGGTGTGCTCCCTCAGCCTTTCTTCACCTTCAATACTCAGATAATAGCTCTCTGCTCTGCCGTCTATTCGTATGCAGCGATTTTCACTCACAAGTATATCAAGGTCATCTGTGCAGCCTCCCCGTGCAAAGCCGCCACGCCGCTCAAGCTCCTCCAGTGTAAGCATTTTACCATCATTGCGCATTGTCTCAAGCAGTATCCTGTCAGCCTGATTGCGCTCTAAGTTGGCAAACTGCTCCAAAACCTCTTTATCAGAACGCTTATGCTTTACCGCCGCCGGATGCAGCACCATGCATCCACCGACAGTCTCGGCAGGCGAAAAGAAACGCAGAACGAATCGGTCACATCTTCTTACTGCTAACGGCTCCTCTAACTATTCTGGAGGTGATGCCCGAAGGATACAGAACAAGTTCATCACCCACATGTGCCACTCCCTCTAACATAGTACCGGTCACCACAGTTCCCATGCCCTTTACAGGGATAATTCGGTCTATAGGCATACGAAAATGACCGGACACGTTGCGGTTGTGCACAACCGTGTCCAGCTCTTTTTCAATAGTATGCTTCAATTTATCAATTCCCTGACCGTTTTTGACAGACACGCTGAGCATCTCCCAGCTATGGCATATCTTCGGAAGTTCTGCCCGGATTTCCTCCTCCATCATGTCAGCCCACTGCTCTTCAACAAGGTCTGACTTGGTAAGTACAACAATCCCTCTGCACACTCCTAACATGCTGATGATTTCCAGATGCTCCTCCGTCTGTGGCATAATTCCTTCATCAAGGGCAATAACAAGCAGCACCAAATCCATGCCGCACACTCCGGCAACCATATTTGTTAAGAATTTCTCATGTCCCGGTACATCTATGATTCCGGCACGGCTTCCGTCTGAAAGCTCCATATAGGTAAAGCCTAATTCGATGGAAATTCCTCTTTCCTTTTCCTCTTTCAGATTATCGGTTTCTCTGCCTGTCAGCGCACGGATTAACGCTGTCTTGCCGTGGTCAACATGACCCGCTGTTCCAATGATAAAATGTTCCATACAAATCATACTCTAAATTACTATAACCGCTAAGCTTGCAAGCAACCTTCGCCACCAGTTCCTTTGGCAGAGGTGCCCTTCCGAGATTGGTATGGAGTACCACACCTGTGGCATTGATTACTCTGCGAAAATACTTTTCTTCCTGTTCCTTCAAAGCTTCCATAGCCCTGTACATGATATAAGAAGTAAAATCCTTAGACTCTACATCACATGCCCCTCTAAAACAGCCTTTCTTAAGCTGTCAAGTTCCCGGTTAAGGGCATCCATCACCTGCTTCTTTCCGTACATCTGCAGAGCCCGGCACATATCCGGCTCTGCCAAAAGAGTATCATTCTTGGTATTTTTCTAAGAATACTGTTAAGATTATTCTGCTCTGGATTCTGCTCTCTGGTGTTATTATTCATGCTTATTCTCCACGTCGGAGCATCCTTTTGCGGTGACACGCTAAGAAAAATGCGTAAAGGCGATTTTTCTACTGAGCTAACACGCAAAAGGTGCCTGAATCAAATTTAATTTATTCGCTTCTAAGTGCCACAACCGGATCCTTCTTCGCTGCCATTTTAGCAGGAATAAGTCCCGCTATAAAGGTCAAGGTCATGCTGATAAGCACAAGTATGGCTGCTGCCACCCACGGAAGAGCCGCCACATTGGCAATTCCGGACAAGTGCTTAATCAAAGCATTGATTGGAATTATGAGAAGCATTGTGACGATAATTCCCATTGCTCCCGATACAAAGCCCACTATAAGGGTCTCTGCATTAAATACCATGGAGATATCGTGCTTGGAAGCACCAATGCTTCGCAGGATACCGATTTCCTTGGTTCTCTCAAGTACTGAAATATATGTGATAATTCCAATCATGATGGATGAAACCACCAGTGAAATGGCAACAAATGCAATCAGTACATAGGAAATTGCATTGATAATCGTGCTTATGGAAGACATCATAAGACCAATATAATCGGTATAATTGATTACAGCCTCTTCCCTGCCTTCAGCACGAACCATATCATTGTACTCTTCAATCTTATCAGACAGCATATCCTTGGAATTGAAATCCACCGGATATATCATTATGGAGGATGGCTTGTTTATATCTGCGACACCGAAAGCCTCCAAATTGCCCTCGTATGTGGCTGTGGATTTGGACGGCTCCATGTATGATGCCATAAGTGCCTGAAGCTCCTCCGGTGACAAGGTTGCAAGATATGCCTGCTGCTCAGGGGTGAGAGTGGACATATCGAAGGTGTTCTCCATCTCCACCTCCTCGCCGTCCTCGGCAAAAGGCTTACCTGTAATTACATCTGTCTCAGGGTCTGCAATCTGCTTCTTAACGATATCTGCCTCATTAATGCAGCCAATTACATGCTCCATAAGTGCACTTGTGTAGCCCACGGCACCGCTTACGGAACCGGTAACTGCATCAGGGTCCGGTCTTAATATACCCACAACCTGAAGCTGAATTCCCTTTGCTATTGCTTCCTTATACTGTTCCTCGTCGTCACGGATATCTGTGTAGCTGTCGTTTTCCTCATCGTAAGCATAAAAATCTGTATTTACAATCAAACGGAATCTAAGGTCTAAAATATCTTCGTATGTATACTCCGACTTGACATTTATAAGCTCCTCGCCATTTGCGAGGCGGTCCATTGTATCAGCTACTTCGCGTTGGTCTTTAAGTCCCAGTGCATATAGAGCATAATCGCTGACCTCATTATTTTCATCCACAATAAGAACTATTTCATTGTATGCAGACGGCCATCTTCCGGCAATCACTTCATACTGTGACTCTAAAAGCTCCTGATTTCCAAGAAGTTCTTCCCATACATCCCAGGAGCCCTGCATCATAGGCGAGCCTGACAATCCCGCCAGCTGCCCCATTCCAACGCTGTCAAGCACAGTACTTGGATTTACCTGAACAATCCCATCGGAAGTATCCTCTTTGTATATGTTGAGGACGGTAGAATAACCGTACTGTATATCACTTACCAGCTCTGAAAATCCATTTTTCTCATCCTCAATGTATGCCTTAAAGTTCTCAAGATTATTCATTTGAACCTGTGACATCATGGAGTTGAGCATCTCACTGATAATGTTGTTGGAGTATATCTTTCCTTCCTCCTTCTCAGCGGCATCCCCCACATGCTGCCCCATCATGGCAGTCATCATGCCGGAATAGTCCACCTGTTCCTCTTCAATGGAAATAGGGTATGATGAAAGGGTATCCTCCTCCACCTTCTTAATGTAGCTCTGGAAACCGCTGGATAATGCCAGAATAAGGGCAATACCAATAATTCCGATACTTCCGGCAAAGGCCGTGAGAATGGTTCTTCCCTTCTTGGTCATAAGATTATTGGCGCTGAGGGAAAGTGCCGTGAAAAAGGACATTGAGGTTCCTTTTTTCCTCTTTCCTGAAGCAGCCTGCTCCTTAGCAGCATCGTCCTCTACCTTATATGGCGCAGAATCATCAGTCACCTTACCATCTAAGAGACGAATAATTCTTGTGGAATACTTCTCGGCAAGCTCCGGGTTATGGGTAACCATAATAATCAGACGGTCCTTGGCTATCTCCTTTAACAGCTCCATAATCTGAATGCTGGTAGCTGAATCAAGGGCTCCGGTAGGCTCGTCAGCAAGGAGAATGTCAGGGTTATTTACAAGAGCTCTCGCAATAGCCACTCTCTGCATCTGACCGCCGGACATCTGGTTCGGCTTCTTATGTATCTGGTCGCCCAAGCCCACCTTCTCAAGAACCTCTATGGCACGCCTTCTTCTCTCGGTCTTGGACACACCCGACAGAGTCAGTGCCAGCTCCACATTGGATAACACGCTCTGGTGCGGAATCAGGTTGTAGCTCTGGAATACAAAGCCTATGGTATGATTGCGATAGGTATCCCAATCTGAATCCTTATATTTCTTGGTAGATTTTCCATTGATAATCAAATCACCGCTGGTATATTGGTCAAGACCTCCGATAATATTCAAAAGAGTCGTCTTACCACAGCCTGATTGACCTAAAATGGAAACAAATTCACTGTCGCGAAACGTCAGGTCAATGCCCTTTAAGGCCTGAACCGTCGTATCGCCGCTGACATAATTTTTTACTATATTCTTTAATTGCAGCATAATTTGTGTCCTTTCTGGTAACGGTGTCCTAAACACCACAGTTTAATGTATCTGTGGGTAAATATAAACCAGAAAAAAACCAATAGTCAAATTAACTTTTTATAAAGTAAACCCTGTATTCTTACTTTAAGGCATAACATGAAGCGAAGCGTAATGCGAATGGCACCAGAAATGTAATCTGTAAATGTTCATTATCCAATTAATAAAATTTTCTATTTTACAAAGCAAACGCACTGTTGGCAGAATTGATGATAATATAAGCAAGTTCAAAAAATTATCCAATTAAACATATGCTCTCGACAGAGCAATTCTGTCAAGAGCATATAATACGAGCAACTAACACAATATTTTATGAAAAATAACTGAATTTTATGCATGTCGTTGGACGATAAACTTTACTTCCCTTGTATACATCTCCGCATTCAGTAAATGTACATGAAAATGCTGTTCCTCCTACTTGTAATCCATCAAAACTAGCACCCACAACATTTTCATATATTGGTTGAGACTGCCATGACGCACTATTACTACCTCCAGAGATAGATGATGGCCAAGATACCGAAACAAAAATACCGCCTATAGATATAGTCTGATTTAAAACAATATAATCGCAATTTCCATCACCATACCAGCCAGTTGCCTGTCCACCTTCAAAATTATTATACCATGTACTTGCTGTATTACGTTTCCATGCATAAGAAACAGCATCTTCGTGACTCTGTTCATCGTTATGATATTCGCTATCTCCTGGTGCTAATGGCGCTCTTGGCTCTATCACAAAACTTGAATCTCCAGAAAGCATATTAATATAATCCATAGCCGACTCACGATATTCCTCGTCTTCAACATTGATGCTATATATAAGAATACCGTTATCATTATATGTTTTCAATGTAAATTCTTTACTTTCCGAAACCCTTGAAGTTTGTTGTCCAGATTTATAAAGAGTAATCTGTTCTGTTGAAATCAGAATTGCATTATCACTGTCATCATCTGCAAAAATAATACTTGGCGAGAACATAATTGATGTTATCGCAATTAAAATAGACATTATAATTTTTTTCATAGCCTACCTCCAAATTTAATCTAATTCTTTCAACAAAATATTAGCACTATATATATTACAATAGTTTACAATATCATCATCAGAATCACCTCCTTTGAACAAACCATCCTCATATGCTTGTTTTAAGCTCTCTCCCACAACATATTTAACTTCATTTGTAACATTATATCCTGCTTTTTTTAAAACATCTAATGCCTTATTTTGCAGTATTATTTTATTGCTTGTATTTGTCTTTGATAAACAAACCAGTAAATCTTCTAATTGCTGGCAGTAATCATTAAGCATATTAACATTATCAGAAGATACCAAGCATATAAATTCTATCAAAT
>CAMAKT010000026.1 GCA_945836135.1 uncultured Clostridia bacterium
ATCATCATGTATAACATCCATAAATGCAAGAAATACCTGCATATCATATTCCTTGATATCCTCTACCATAATCTGTATGGCTGTGTCAAAATCAAAAGCTTCTCTATATGGGCGTTCCGATACCAAAGCAGCAAAAGAATCCGCTACGCGGATAATTCTCGCTCCAATAGGAATCTGCTCTGCCTTACGATTGTCCGGATAACCTGAGCCGTCATAGTTTTCGTGATGATACAGCACCGCTTCACATATAAAATCCGAAAAGCCATGCTCCTTAAGTATCTGATACCCCAGCTCAGAATGCATCCTCATATACTGCATTTCCTCGATAAACATACCATTTGAATTACGTCCGTACAGATATGACGATAGCCGCAGCTTGCCGATGTCGTGAACCATTCCTGCAAGTGCCAGTTCATAGCTCACATCTGGGTCAAGCTCAAGCTTATTTGCCGTCAGGTATGTCAGATTACTTACACATACTCCATGCCGTATACCATCAAGCAAATCCATCTGCAGTATTGTTTTTACCCAATCATTATCCATAGAAAAATCTTCTCTTTCTGTCAATCATTTCGTCAATATTCTCTATATATGTCTTGACATCCTTTACATTTTCCACGCGCTCAATTCTGTTCTCTGCCGGGAAAACCACCTTGGTTGATGCTCCTGCACCCACAGCCATGATAGTCTGTTTCTCCTCCATAATCAGGACATTGTACAGACCTTCCTTTCCCGGTTTGGAATAGCCCACATTCTCAAAATTACCTGCCATGTTCTTCTGACGATACAGGTAGTACGGTTCCATCCCCATGGCTTGTGCATAATCTGCGGTCATATTAATGATATCATCCGTGTTAATCATGGAATAGGCCTTATATTTATCCCACAGAATATTAAGATTGGATGCTCTCTTAATTGCCAGCGAGTGCACCGTCAGGCTGTCCGGTGACAAACTTGCCACCTCCTCCATGGTACGGCGTATATGCTCTTCATTTTCTCCCGGCAGTCCCACTATTAAGTCCATGTTGATATTGTCAAAACCGCATTCCCTCGCCAGGCTGAATGCCTCCTTAACCTGCTCCACGCTGTGACGACGTCCTATTAGATTCAGTGTATCATCATTCATTGTCTGCGGATTTATGGAAATTCTGCTCACACCGTGCTTTTTCATTACCATAAGCTTCTGCCTTGTAATGCTGTCCGGTCTGCCGGCTTCTATGGTATATTCCTTGATTCCCGATACATCATAATTCTCCTCAAAGCAGGTCAACACCCGGTCAAGCTGTTCCGGCTCCAAAGTTGTTGGTGTACCCCCTCCCATATAGAAGGTGTCAAGCTTCTTATCCTTCATAAGCTGCGCCGTAAATGTCATCTCGCGAAGCAGTGCGTCAACATAGGTGTCCACGCGCTCACGCCATACCGCAAGAGGATAGGATGTAAAAGAACAATAAAGACATGTTGTAGGGCAGAAAGGAATTCCGGCATACAGGCTGTAGCCATTATCATAATCAAGCTTATCAAGAATTCTTTTCTCATTCTCAGCGACTTTTATTGCAAGCTTTCCCTTACGCTCACTGACATAGTATTCCTTCTTAAGGTACTCCGTTATCTCGTCTGTAGTTTTATTCTGTTCAAGCAGTCCGTATACAATCTTGGTAGGTCTTACTCCCGTAAGCGTCCCCCATGGCAGTTCCCGTCCTGTCAGGCTCTTAAGCATGTCATACATCATTCTCTTGAAACAGTTGCGGGCTTCCTTTTTCCCGGACGCCACTGCCTGACGTTCATCCTCGTATTCTGCCATGTCTTCACCGGCATCTCTATGAAAGTAAATGCGAATAGTCCTCGCACAATCACCGTTGTCATCCGTCGGCATTGCCTGCTTAATTACTCTTACCTGAACAAACAGCTCCGGTTTCTCACCTGCGTCCTCCGGAAGCTTGGTGACAATCTTGGCTGCCGAAAAAAAGGCCTTAAGCATAACCCGTGAATCATTTTCCTGCTCTGTATCATTAAACTCCAATAAAATCATTGTATTTGTTTCCTTAAACTCAAGTCTCTTAATAATTTATGCCAGAAACGGATTATTTACGCGTTCATTTCCGATTGTTGTACTTCCGCCATGCCCCGGATATACGCGTGTATCCTCCGGAAGACACATCAGTCTGTCCTTAATTGCCCTGATAAGCTGTCCCGCATTACCCGTAGGAAAATCACTTCTCCCTACCGACGCTTCAAACAAAGTATCTCCGCTTATCAGTATTCCGTCACTCTCAATGTAATAGCAGGTACCTCCTATTGTATGTCCCGGCACCCCGATGGTCTTAATATGCATACCGGCAAGCTCAAGCACATCCCCGGCGCTAAAATATTCATCTGCATCAAGGCTCATTCCCTCGCCTGTAAACGGCACCGACAGATTATTATTACTGTCCGTCATAATCTGTCTCTCGTCCTTGTTGGCATATATCTTAATTCCGTATCTTTTCCTGATGGCATCCGCTGCCAGAATATGGTCAAAATGACCATGGGTCAGCACAACCGCAACCGGACGCAGTCCTAAGCGTACAATCATGTCCTCAATTCTTCCCGGCTCTGCGGCAGGGTCTACGATAATAGCATCCTTAAGTATTCCGTCATCGGCAAAACCCCCCGGCGTCCTGACACCACCATCAAATACAGCATAGCAGTTCGTAGCGCACATTCCAAGTACTATGTTCTCAACTCTTATCATGAATTAGTCCTCTCGATATCCAATACACCCTCCACATTGCGCAGCTTCTCAACAAGGTGTCTTAATTCATCTATTCCCTTTATGTCAAAGGACATGGAAATTGTAGCCGTACCCTGCTTGCTGGTTCGGCAGTTCATGCTTGTGACATCAATCTTATTCTCCGTCAGAATCTTGGATATATCCACAAGCATTCCTGTACGGTTATTTGCAAATATCTTAATCTCCGTAGAGTACCTTTCACCATTCTCCTGGTAAGCCATCTCCTGCCACTCTGCATCAATAATCCTTGCCCTGTCCGATTCAGGCAGACCGATCATATTGGCGCAATCCGTCCTGTGAATGGATACGCCTCGTCCTCTTGTGACAAAGCCTACAATCTCATCACCCGGAACAGGGGAACAACACTTTGAAAAACGTACTGCAACATCGTGTATTCCCTTAACGACAATTCCACTCTTGGATTTCTGCGATACGGCGGGCTTATCCTTGTTGTCAGGCTGGTTCTGCTCTAATATTTCCGCATCGGTAATCTCCTTGCGGTGCTTCTTCTCATATTCCTCCGCAAGCTTATTGACAACCTGACCCTCCTTGAGCGCGCCGTGTCCTACAGCCGCAACCACGGAATCCCAGTCACGGAAGCCATACTTTGCCAGCACCTTTTCCACAAACTCCGGCTTAAATATATCAGAAAACTGAATGTTCTTTGTCTTGCAGTATGTCGATATAAGTTCCTTACCCTTCAGGATATTGTCCTCTTTGAGTTCTGCCTTAAACCACTGGTTAATTTTGGTCTTGGCCTGGGCACTCTTGACAATGTTAAGCCAGTCACGGCTCGGTCCTTTGGAATTCTGGGAGGTGATTATTTCAACACGATCGCCATTCTTAAGCACATAGTCAATATTGACAAGCTTGCCGTTTACCCTCGCCCCCACCATTTTGTTACCCACAGCACTGTGAATACTGTAAGCAAAATCAACCGGTGTAGAACCGGCAGGAAGATTCTTGACATCTCCCGACGGAGTAAAGCAGTACACGTTATCTGAAAAGAGATTCATATCATTCTTGATAAGGCTTAAAAACTCCTTGTTATCGGAGGTATCCCTCTGCCATTCAAGAATCTGGCGGAGCCATGCTAACTTGGCCTCCTCATTGTCGCCACTTTTCGTTCCGTCGATATTCTCCTTGTACTTCCAATGCGCAGCAATACCATACTCAGCTGTCCTGTGCATCTCATAGGTTCTTATCTGTATCTCAAAAGGCTGTCCGTTCGGTGCGATAAGCGTCGTATGCAGCGATTGATACATATTAGGCTTAGGCATTGCAATGTAGTCCTTAAATCTGCCGGGAATAGGCTTATATATCTCATGTATAACTCCAAGTGCAGCATAGCAGTCCTTGACTGTCTCCACAAGGATTCTCACGGCAAACAAATCATATATCTGGTCAAGAGTCTTATCCTGATTGACCATCTTGCGGTATATGCTGAAGAAGTGCTTGACACGCCCATCTATCTCACACTCAATTCCTGCTGCCTCAACATGCTCCTTAACCTCAGCAATGATGTTGCGCACGAATTCCTCCCTTGCATCCTTGCTTAATGCAATCTCCTGAGCCAGCTTATTGTATACCTCCGGCTGAAGATATTTTAGAGACAAATCATCAAGCTCTATCTTAATTTTGGAAATACCAAGTCTCTGGGCAATAGGCGCATAAATATCCATGGTCTCCCTTGCTTTTTCCTTCTGCTTCTCCGGCTTCTGGTACTGTAAGGTACGCATATTGTGAAGCCTGTCGGCAAGCTTTACAAGGATGACCCTGATATCCTTTGCCATGGCAAGGAACATCTTACGCAGATTCTCAGCCTGCAGTTCAATCTTGTCAGCAGAGTAATTAATCTGTGTCAGCTTGGTAACTCCGTCAACTAAAAGTGCAATTTCCTCACCAAATTCCTTTACAATATCATCATAAGTCATAACCGTGTCTTCCACAACATCATGCAGAAGCCCGGCAACGATGGTCTCCTTATCAAGCTCAAGCTGGGCAAGTATAATAGCCACACAGATAGGGTGTATAATGTACGGCTCACCTGATTTTCTCACCTGACCCTCATGTGCATTCTTCGCCACCTGATATGCCTTGTCTATCAATGACAAATCTGTTGAAGGATGATATTTAAGGACAGCACTCTTAAGCTCCTCGTACAATTCGTCGGGACTTGTAAAATCCGCCGGACATGAAAGGGGCTCCTCGTCTATTTTTCTTTTTGTTCGTAAAATTACCTCATCAGGCATACAATCACCTCGGCTGATACTTTTGTATTCATGGCTGCTCACCTATTATTAGTACATTATAAAATCAAACCCCGCAAAATGCAAATATTATTCAAATTGTGAAAAAAACATTTTTGCATAAAATCCTTTATTTTTTAAAAGTTCTTCATGGTTTCCGCTTTCGATTATTTCACCATCCTTGACCACAAGTATAACATCCGCGTTCTTTATAGTGGACAAACGGTGGGCAATTACAAAGCAGGTCTTGTCCTTCATCAGCTCCCTCATAGCTTCCTGAATCTTGAGCTCGGTCCTGGTATCCACATTGGATGTAGCTTCGTCAAGTATAAGCATCTTAGAGTCTAAAAGCATTGCCCTTGCTATGGTCATGAGCTGCTTCTGACCCTTGGATATGTTCATTCCTTCTTCGCTTAATATGGTATCATATCCATCCGGCAGGCTCATGATATAGTCATGAATCCTTGCGGCCTTAGCGGCCTTCTCCACCTCCTGCCTTGTGGCATCAGGTCTTCCGTAGGCCAGATTATCAAATACTGTTCCATTAAAAAGCCATGTGTCCTGTAGAACCATAGCATAAGACTTTCTAAGGCTCTTTCTGGTCACCTGGGTAATATCGCTGCCGTCCACATAAATATGTCCGTCATCAGCATCATAAAATCTCATCAGCAGGTTAATTATTGTAGTCTTGCCTGAACCTGTAGGTCCCACCACTGCAATCATTTTGCCCGCAACGGCATCAATATTAATATTTTTCAGTATAAGCTTATCCGCATTATAGCCAAATGATACATTCTGAAGCTTTACATTTCCTCTTACCTGTGTAAGCTCCTTTGCCTCTGGTGCGTCCTCCTTCTCCGGTGCCTCATCAATAACCTTAAACACCCTCTCGGCAGCTGCAAGTGCAGACTGAAACTCGCTTATTATGTTGGCTGCCTCGTTGATTGGGCCCGAAAACTTTCTTGAATACAATACAAAGGAAGAAATATTTCCGAGAGAAATTCTCCCTGCAAGATATATAAGCGCACCGAACACAGTAATAAGCGACAGGGACAGATTATTAATGAAGTTAACGCTTGGTCCCACCATGCTTCCGTAATATTCCGCCTTATAGTATGCTGCGACCGCCTCTTCATTCTTATTGTCGAACTTCTCTATAGTCTTGTTCTCCTGGTTATATGCCTTGATGGTTCGCTGTCCGCTAATCATCTCCTCAACAAAACCGTTCATTCTTCCCAGCGCAGCAGAACGTGCACGGAACAGCGGTCTGGTCTTGCCGGTCATATATTTGGTAAGCAGAATTGACATAGGAATTGTAAACACAAATACCAGCACTAATATAGGTGATATGGTAACCATCATAGTAAAGGAACCTACAACAGTTATAATACTGGTACATATCTGCACCAAATCAGAGGAAAGGGATGTGTTGACGGTGTCTATGTCATAAGAGATATGGCTTATTATATCTCCTGCCTGATGGGTATCAAAATATGAAACCGGAAGTCTCAACAGGCTCTCAAAAACATCCTTCCGCATCTGATAGATAACCTTCTGGCTAATGTATATCATGAGTGTCGACAATGCATATGTCATTAATGCTGAGCCCACAAAGGAAGCCAGCATCAGTCCTGCGTAATAAAAAACCTTATTAAAGTCTACATTTCCGACTCCGCCCTCGGCACCGGAGATTGCAAGTCCCGAAAACTTAGGTCCTAAAAGTGACAGAAGATTACCCCCGATTGATAAAAGCATTGCCAGCAAAAGCAGCCATTTAAACTGCATAAGATATTTTCCGAGTCTTAAAATAATATGTTTTTTGCTCTTCTTAGGCATCCATGTCACCACCCATCTGGGATTCCCCGATTTCCCTGTATATCTCACAGCTTTCCATCAATTCGTCATGGGTTCCCATTCCGATAATATGTCCGTTATCCAACACCATTATCTGAGTGAGATTTTTGACTGCACTCACTCTCTGTGCAATCACAATTGATGTGGTCTGCTTATAATTTCTCTCAATGGCATGACGAACCATGGAATCCGTCTTATAATCAAGGGCGCTTGAGGAATCGTCAAGAATAAGAATCTGCGGATTACCTGCCAGGGCTCTGGCTATAAGAACCCTCTGCTTCTGTCCACCGCTTAAGTTGGCTCCCCTTATGGCTACCGACGAATCGTAGCCGGATTCCATTTTTTCAATGTGTTCCTTGATGTTGGCATACTCTGCCGCCTTTTCAACGGTCTTAAGCGGAATATCCCTGCCTAAGCTGATGTTCTCGTATACCGTGTCCTCAAATATGGTATCATTCTGGAACACCACTCCGAACATTTTTCTTAAGATTCCCTTGTCAATTTCCTTTATATTGATGCCGTTTATGAGTATTTCTCCCTCTTCTATATCATACAGCCTCATAAGGAGCCTTATTATTGTGGACTTTCCCGCACCGGTGGCTCCGATTATACCCAGGCTCTCCCCTCTTTTTATCATAAAGCTTATATTCTCAAGATTATTTTTTACACCGTTATATGAAAATGAGACATTCTTAAATTCAATATGATAATCTGCTTCCTCAGATGGTGGATATTTATTTTCAAGCACCTTCAAATCTTCCGTCTGGCTCATAACCTCATCTATTCTCATGGCGGATGCGTATGCCTTTGAAAACATCATAAAGAGTCTGGTTATCATCATAAGGGAATTGAGTATAATAGTGAAATATGTGAGAAAAGCAACAATGGTTCCCACCTTACACAGACCGGCATTTACCCGGTATGCTCCCACAATTATTATTGCCACCCAGCCTAGATTGAGTATAAAATTCATGGTTGGATTTGTAATTGCCATAACCATGGCTGCCTTTGTCTCCCTCTTAACCACCTGCTTATTAATATCAGAAAACGCTTCTTTCTCGTAATCACTTCTTGAGAGTGCCTTTATCACACGTACTCCTGTAATATTCTCCCTTACCTTACGAACAAGCTGGTCCACGGACTGCTGATGCTTGGAATATAGCGGAATACCCTTTCTTGATACCGTAAAAATAACCACCGCCAACACCGGCAGCAGCAGAACCAGCACCATGGTGAGCACCGGGTCAAGAGAAAGCGTTATTATAATGCCTCCGATAAGCAATATAGGTGCCCTCACTCCGAGCCTCTGCATCATACCAATCATACCGTGAATATTGTAAGTGTCACTGGTCATTCTTGACACCAGAGACGGTATGGACAGCTTATCAACCTGACTGCATGACATATAGGAGATTTTGCTAAAGAGGTCATGCCTTACCCTTCTTGTGGTATCTCTTGCAACACTTGACGCCATTCTGTTAGCTGCAATATTTCCCGTCACTGCCAGCAGGGCACACAGAATCATTGCGCCTCCCCACAGAAATATATTATTCTTATTACCGGTTGGCACTACATTATCTATTATGTAAGCAAGAATCCATGGCAGAAACAAGTCCATTATCGTCCCCATGAACTTGATCGTAAAGCCCATTACCATTCTGCCTATATATGGCTTTAAATACCCTAAAATCCTTTTCATAAGCACTCCTGACATAAAGAAAACAAGAGACCCTGATGCATACCTGCACCTATGTGGTCTCCTGTTCCCTTATATTGTTTTCACATAACTAAAGCTTTTTATTTGCCGCTATAACAGATAACGGAATCAACATCATATTTTGCCAGCTTCTTTCTTCCATCAAGTCCGGCAAGCTCCATCAGAAATACAATCTTAACAACTTCTCCTCCAAGCTGCTCAACCAGCTTGGTAATAGCTTCTATTGTACCGCCTGTTGCAATCAGGTCATCAATAATCACAACCTTCTGTCCCGGCTTAATTGAATCCTTGTGCATCTCAATGACTGCACTTCCGTACTCCAAATCATACTCCATGGACACGGTCTCACACGGAAGCTTTCCTTTCTTTCTTACCGGAACAAATGCTTTCTTCATATTGTAGGCAATCGGCACTCCGAAGATAAAGCCTCTTGATTCAGGACCAACTACCACATCAAAATCCACTCCCTTAAGCTTGTCCATTATACCATCGATTGAAAGCTGCAGTCCATCTGCCTCCTGCAATACACTGGTAACATCGCGGAAAATAATTCCCGGCTCCGGGAAATCCGGAATACTTCTTACATAATCTTCAAGTTTCTTCATAGTTTTCTCCATTTCTATCTTAGTATCCGTTAGGATTATTTTTCTGGAATCTCCAGGAGTCCTCACACATCTTCTTCAAATCTCTCTCAGCCTTCCAGTGAAGCTCCTTCTCTGCCAAGGATGCGTCCGCATAGCATGTAGCTATGTCTCCTGCTCGTCTTTCCTTGATGACATAAGGAATCTTCACTCCCGTAGCAGCTTCAAAATTCTTCACTATATCGAGAACACTGCTGCCCTTGCCTGTTCCCAGATTGTATATCTTAAGTCCAGGGTTCTCCTTCATCTTCTCCATGGCTCTTACATGACCTACCGCAAGGTCAACGACATGGATGTAATCCCTCACTCCGGTACCATCCGGTGTATCATAATCATCGCCGAATACGCTTAGCTGCTTAAGCTTTCCTACGGCAACCTGAGTAATATAAGGCATCAGGTTATTCGGAATGCCGTTCGGATTCTCACCAATAAGGCCGCTCTCATGTGCTCCGATAGGATTGAAATATCTAAGAAGTATAACATTCCATTCCTTGTCGGCAAACCATACATCAGAAAGTATCTGCTCGAGCATTGACTTGGTCCAGCCGTAAGGATTGGTACACTGTCCCTTCGGACATTCTTCGGTAATCGGTATAAAAGCAGGGTTGCCGTATACTGTTGCCGATGATGAGAATACTATATTCTTAACATTATGCTTTCTCATGACATCAAGCAGCACCAATGTGCCGGAAATATTGTTGGTGTAATATTCAAGCGGCTTCACAACCGACTCTCCTACTGCCTTAAGACCTGCAAAATGAATACAGGAATCAATCTTCTCCTTCTCGAATACCTCATTAAGAGCTTCTCTGTCCTGAATATCCACCTTGTAGAAAGTAATCTTCTTGCCGACAATCTGCTCAACCCTCTCAAGTGACTTCTCGCTGGCATTGACAAGATTGTCCACAACTACCACTTCATGGCCTGCATTCACCAGTTCTACAACCGTATGACTTCCAATAAAGCCTGCACCGCCCGTTACAAGAATTGACATAACATCTTCCTCCCAAAATATAGTTGCTGTAAAATATGTTAAATATCTAACGAATTGCTTTTCTGACTATCAGTATACCAATGTATCAGAATTCTTGCAATCCATTTTGGCCAAAATTTGCAAAACATCTGAAAATCCTCTTTTGTTCTGCCGTTATCGGCAATAAGCTCCGAGGTGGTAGATTCCTCATGTATACGGTGAAAGCAGAGCATCTGTTTGTTGTACAGGAATCCGCCCTTAAGCCGTGATAAGTATTCCCACGCCTCCCAGTCCACATTGCTCTTCATCCCTATCTTAAAAATCTGCTTCGGCATAGCCTTCATATTAAAAGTCACCGACGGACAGCATATAGGGTTCCCCATGGAAAGGATTCTTCTTCTTACGAATACCGAATGGGCGAACAATTTTCTGTCCTTGCTGCCTATGCCAAGCGGCCACAGCATAAGCCTCTTAACTGAAAGCAGCTTATTCTTCTCGCATACATGCCCGTTCCTTAACTCACCATAGTTGGAAAAGAAAATAAGCGGATTTCTGTCACGCTCCATGGCATGCATACATTCTGCCGTATAATTTCTTCTGTAGGTATCATCCTGATGTGCCACGGTGACATACTGGGTCTTAGCCATGCTTATGCCGAAATTCCAGTCAGCACTGATTCCCTTCTCCCCCGTGTTGACATACAGCTCAATTCCATGCGCCTGTGCGATATCGCTTATATAGCTGCACGGTGTGGACGTAACCATAATAATCGTGCTTTTTACAGTCTGCTCCTTAAGTGACCTGATACACTCCTCAAGATAAGGACTCTCCCTGTATGCACATATTGCAAATGTGTGCCTGTCCGAATAATCAATCTTCATACTAATCACCCGCGTATTCTACTTGTGCTTAATCTCGAGAATTCCTATAAAGAAGCTTCCGAAAAGTACCTGGACTCCCACTACCATACATGTAACCGCAGGTATTGTAAGTCTCATCATCTGCTGTGGGTCAAGCTGACCGAAGCCCATGCGGTTCCAGCCGACCAAAGCTATAATTGTAAGTACTATTCCTACTATGAACAATAACGCTCCCAAAAATATGCCCTTGTCCACAGTGAAAAACTTCTTTTTGTCAGTATCCCACACCGGAATAAAGCCTGTCATCCGGGCATAGGTTCTTGAAAATGCATTAAAAAGTATAAGGTTCACTCCAATCATCAGCATCGCTGAGGCGTAGAGAAGCGTGTTAATGTCAAAACCCACCGCGCCGATGTTAACCGTATTGACTACCAGCAGGCACATAAGTACCGTTCCGAATGTAGCAAAAAATATTCCCGGGTACAGAAACAGCCAGCTGGGACTGTGCATAAGCAGGAATTTCAGATGTCTCCAGCCATCGTGGAAGCTTCTAAGATGAGGAGCTCTGCTTCGTCCGTCCGGCGAAAGCGTTGTAGGCACCTCTGTAATCTTAAGCTTATACAATGTAGCCTTCACAACCATCTCGCTGGCGTACTCCATTCCAAGGGTCTGAAGTCCAAGCTTCATAATTGAATCACGTCTGTAACCGCGCAGACCACAGTGAAAATCCTTGATATCGCTCTTGTAAAAAAGCCTGCCTATAAACGAAAGCACAGGATTACCTATATACCTGTGTAAAGGCGGCATGGCTCCCTTGGCAATTCCACCCTTGAAACGGTTGCCCATAACAAGGTCGTATCCTTCTCTGAGCTTTGATAAAAACGGCATCAGATTAAGGAAATCATAGCTGTCGTCGGCATCACCCATAATAACATACTCGCCCTTGGCAGCCTCACAGCCTCCTATAAGAGCTGCGCCATAGCCCCGCTGTCCAACAGGAACCACTCTGGCACCCGCCTTTTGTGCAATCTCTCTTGAACCATCGGTGCTGCCGTTGTCGGCAATAAGCACTTCTCCGTTCACATTATTTTCCCTAAGGAAGGTCTGTGCCTTCTTAATACATGTTTCCAATGTCTCTGCCTCATTAAGACATGGCATCAGAATTGTAAGTTCATACTCGTAGGACATACCAAATGTCTCCAATCCATAACTTAATCTCTTTTATCCGGTGCATATGGCCCGAAGTCAAGCTCATACGGAAAGTGAGTCTTGCGCTTTTCCACCGGAGGCGGGGTCATATAATCCCCATACATTTTTGTCAGAAGCTGCTCCAAATGGTTAGGAAACGGCAATGTACCATCCTCAAAGGGCAGCTCCCTGAGCGGATAGATATCATCAACGGAAAATGTATTCGTATATGGAAGTGGGTCGCAGAAATAAGCAATCCTCTTCGTCTCCACATTCTCATACCGTCTGTTGGCACTCTCCCTTTTGCGGTACAGCCACTCCTTGGATATTCCCATCCACTTCATAATATGATGCACCGCAACACATGCGGCTGTAACAAGCTTAGCAGTAATTCCATGAACATAAAGATATGGTCTCGGAATGCTTCTTAAAATTAGAAGCTTGCCCCAGAACCATGCGCTCCACATCTGCTTCTGGTATGCGAACCATCCGTCAGCAGCATTGTCAAGGGCATACAAATCAAGGAAAATACCCCAATTGCAATCCACATCCTTCATAGAGTATTCCCGAAATCTCGTACCCTTAAGCACAAGTCTTGTGGTAGCCAGAGGATAATTAATGTCCGTCTCGGTATTAAGCACCTCGTACTTGTCCCCCATCTGCTCGGTCACAATCTCCATGAAGCGCTCGTAATCCTTCCTCGGCATGGAAATATCTATATCGTCATCCCAAGGAATATACCCCTTATGTCGTAGTGCTCCGATTCCTGTGCCCGCATATCCGAAGTAAGTCAGATTATTTTCATCGCATATTCTCTTAAAGTCACCTAAAATCTCCATCTCAAGCTTCTGCAGATGCTTAAGCTGGTCAGGCTCATAAAACTTTGGCATGGTTGACTCCTCTCATAAACATTTCATTTAGCATAGCAGCTCTGCCTTATCGTACATATCCTCCACGAAGTGCTTAGCTTCTGCGGCATTGTCCGGCTTGGTATCCTCAAGAAGGCAGTGTACAAATGGTTTGTAGGTCTTGACATAGCTCATGAGGAGCGGGTAATTAAGAAGCCCTCTTCCCGAAATCACCGACTTAACCTCTCCGTTATCCACCACAAAATCCTTAAGGTGCATACAGCAGATATCCTCGCCGCACAGTTCAAATGCCTCCCTGATAATCTCATCCTGTCTCTCATAATTGCCGGCATGTATTACATTAACCGGGTCAAAAATAAGCTGGAGATTAGGCGAATTAACTGCATCAAGCACCTTACGTGCCCGCTTAAAATCACACACAATATGCTTATACACAGGCTCTATGGCGATAATAACTCCCATCTTCTCGGCATACTCCACAACAGGAATAAGCCCTTCTATAAAGGTCTTAAGTGCCTCGTCGGTATGATTGTCCGGAGTGAAGGAATACTCCTCGTTCACTGCTCCTGTCTCCGTGCCCACCATTCCGGCACCCACAAGGCTGGCAAAGCGAATATGCGCCTTGTATGTATTCTGTGTCTTTGCAAGCTGCTCCTTATTAGGATTCGCCAGATTAAGATAACAGCCTAATACTGCCACATCAACATTATTCCTAATACAAAGTTCTCTGATATAAAAAGCCAGTCCCGGTGTCATAACACCATTATTAACCTTAAATTCCTTAACAGCCTTCGACAAAGCAAGCTGTGTACAGTAAAATCCCTGCTTATGAATATTCCCAAACAGACTGTCTAGACTTGAGTGCTCTACATCATGTCCTCTCACACCAATTCTCATATATAATACCTCTTTTCATATAATTTACAAGCTTATACTTCTGTTATTGTACCATTATTACATCTTTTTTTCAATCTTCAATACTGTATTATGCCCTGCAAGGCATGACACCATTTATAACAATCTGCGTTTTACTCTTTCCGTTATACTCGTTGATGCTCGGATAGTACAGAACATTTATTCTCTGCCCCTTGGAGTATGCCTCCTCAACCTCCGGATTGACAGAAAACATCACCGCCTCCATGGTGTAACCATTCTCTTTCTCCAGAATCATTCTGGTGTACTGGCCTTCCTTGCCCATATGGTACAACTGTCTGATTCGTAAGCGCCGCTCCGCAAATACCGGTTTTTCATTGCCCTTACCAAATGGTTCAAGCACTGAAAGGTCGCCTATAAGCTTGGAAGAAATGTACTCTAATGGCATGTCAGCGTCAATCCATACCTTCAAAACCAGACTTTCCGGTGTAAGCCCACAGTTCTCATTGAGCATTCTTCTAAGTGGTTCAAGATTATCGGAGAGAATTGATATTCCGGCTGCCATTGGATGACCGCCGAACTTCTCAAGGAGGCTCTTGCACTGAGTAAGCTTCTCGAACATATTATAGCCTTCTATGGAACGTCCTGAACCCTTGAGGCAGCCTTCGCCCTGAGCGAATACAATCACGGGCTTGTTGTATTTTTCACGCACTCTTCCAGCTATAATCCCTACTATACTCTCATGGCAATCCGGCAGGAAAACTACCAGCACCATGTCATCCTTGATATCGGTGTTCTCCACAATATCCACTGCCTTCTCAAAGCCCTTCCGGGTCATTTCCTTGCGCTCTTCATTAAGTGCCAGCAGCTCACCAGCCATCTTTTCTGCCTCCTTCCTGTCCGTAGACAAAAGGAGCTGTACTGCCAACATTGCAGTCTCCAGTCTTCCGCCGGCATTAAGGCATGGGCCGATTACAAAGCCTATATGGTAGGAGCTTATATGTCTCCTGTCCAGCTTGTTTATATCAATAATGGCAGCCAGACCGTAATTGTCGGTATTCCTGATTTTATCAAGTCCCAGTCTCACGATGGTACGGTTCTCCCCCTGCAGGTCCACCACATCTCCCACTGTGGCAATAGCGGCAAATTCGATGAAGTCCAGTATCTCATCCTCCGGTCTTCCATACATTATAAAAAGTGCCTGCACAAGCTTCATGGCAACCACTGCTCCGCAGATTTTCTTCCATGGGTATGTGCAGTCCGACCTTGCAGGGTCTACAACCGCATCTGCCGGAGGCAGAATCTCCCGCCTGCAGTCTTCTCCTTCCTCAAAGGGAACACCGTGATGGTCTGTGACTACAACCTTCATTCCAAGACTTTTTGCATACTCAATCTGGCTGTAAGCCGCAATGCCGTTGTCGCAGGTAATGAGCATCCTTTTTCCGTCCTTATGGGCCTCGTCAATAAGGCGCTCGTTTATGCCGTAACCGTCCAGTACCCTGTGGGGCACCACATAGTCAACCTTTGCCCCAAGCCTTGTAAGCCCACAGTATAATATGTATATGGAGTTGACACCATCGATGTCATAATCTCCTATAATCCGTATAGGCTCCTGTCCGTCAATTGCTTCTTTTACAAGGGCTGATGCCTTGTCCATATCCTTAAGCATAAACGGCGAGTGGAGACTTTCCACACCGCCGTTTATATACTCTTCTATCTCCTCCGGCTGTATTATATCCCGGTTGCGTATGATTCTTGCAATTACCGGGTCAATTCTGTACTTCTCGCCTATTCCATTAAAATCCGCCGTTTTCGCGTGAATACGCCATTCCTGTCTCATTTTGCTGTGTTCCTGTACCTTCCCTGTAATTCTAAGAGATATTATAATCTATTCCTTCTGCAGCTGTAAATATTTTTCGCAATAATAAAAGTAACAGCCGCGCCCCCTTGTGAAAGGTGAGTCACAGCTGTTACTCAAAATCACTTCCCTATTTCTTGTTTTAACAGGTATATACAAATTCTCCGAAGGTTGCCGCGCCTCCGGTTTCCTCCGTGGCAAAATATGTCAGTGCAAAACGGTAACCCGTGAAGTGCTCCAGCATAAACGGCATATCCCTGGTTACAGGTGCCTTCTTATAGCCGTCTCCCGCATCATAGTAGAAAGTGGCGATGTCCGAGGTATCCGTAAATTCTGCACGGATCTTAAATCTGACAACAGGTTCCTTCACCTTAGCCAGAACTGTCACACTGTCTTCCTCCTCTTTTGCAGGCTTCTCCATGTATACAATGCTGTAGCCCTGCTCCTCAGCCCGTATGCCGATAAAGCCGTAGAGGTACTGAAGTGCAGTCAGTCCGGCGCAATCTCCCTTCTTCAGCTTTTCGCCGTGAACTGTTATCTCAGCCTCGGAGAATGGTTCACACATTCTCTGGGTAAGGGAGTTTTTCGCCTGTGTAGGATTGGTGCATAATATATCAGAAGTGACTGAATAAGTACCTGCCTGGGTATTCCTTGAAATCAGCCCCATGGAAGGCTCGTGATTGAACTGCCACCTGTTGTTGAAGCCAAAGCAACCGTCCTTATCCACGATTTCCTTAAAATCGTCGCTGCCCACAAGCTGAATGAAATCGTTCCTGCCGTATGCGCTCAGTTCCTCCGCTGTCAGTCTGCCATTATCTCCGAATACCGGCTGTTTGCCCTCCCAGTGGACAGGGATAAGGTATGGTATTCTTCCGCTGCCGCCTCTGTCCTGAAAAAGAATCGCATACCAGTTTCCCTCCGGTGTATCCACAATGGCGCCTTGGGCAATGCCTGCATTCCGGTAACCGTTGTCATCGGCAAATACATCACCGCCGGTGAATTCACCATCCAGTGAATCAGACATATAACAGCTTTCCGTTCTGTACCATCTACCCTCAAGAGAATGGATAAAGAACAGATAATATGTCCCGTTAATCTTGTAAAAATGGGTCCCCTCAAAGCCCAAACCATTCTTCCACTCATCCCTTACCACCATCTTGTGGAAGCCGCCCTTCTTAGGTCCTGAAAGGTCCTCTTCCAGCTCAGTTACATATATTTCCCTGTTGCCATAGGCTATATACACCTTTCCATCATCGTCAAACAACAGTGAGCTGTCGTGGTAAAAGCCCTTGATTTCTTTTTTCTCCCATGTCCCGTATACATCCTTGGTAGTGTACAGGTAAGTTTTGTGGGTATCATTTGCCACAAAGCAGATATAAAAGGTTCCCTTGTTGTAGCGGAAGCTTGCTGCCCACATTCCGGCGCCGTATATATTGCCCTCTTCAAGCATCTGCGCCGGTGTGCTGTCCAGTCTGTCATATACATAGGCAGCATGTTCCCAGTGAATCAAATCCTTGGAGCGGAGAATCTCGCATCCAGGCATAAAGTACATAGATGTGCTTAGCATATAGTAGGTATCCTCAACTCTTATGATATCCACATCCGGAAAATCTATGTTAAGTAATGGCTTGTTCATACTCATCTCCCCCTCCTAAGCCTCCAGTGAAATGCATACAACCGCACAGGCAGGAAGCTCCAGTGTAATGCGGCTTCCCTCTGCCTTGACTGCCATATCCTTAATCCCTACACGCTCAGGGTTATCAAAATCATTGTATGCATGTACCTCGTCTGTCAGTATTCTGGCAGATGCCTTGGAGAATGTGAAGCCTGCAATATCCATTTCCACTCCTGCCTCATCCGAAATCGAGGTGTTGGTCAATGTAATGGTCATCTTGCCATCCTTCACGGAAGCAGAAGATGAGATAAGCGGAACCTCCTCATATGAATTCAGCTTGTCAGCATAGCAGTATACGGCCTCGCCGCCCTGGTGCCCCTTGTACAGGTCAAATACATGATAGGTCGGTGTTTTAAGCATCTTCTCACCCTCTGTGAGAATCAATGACTGTAATACATTGACTGCCTGTGCAAGATTTGCCATGACAACACGCTTGCTGTGGCGGTTGAAGGTGTTCAGCTCCATACCTGCCACAACAGCATCTCTCATGGTATTCTGCTGATATAAGAATCCAGGGTTGGTTCCCGGCTCTACATCGTACCAGCATCCCCATTCTCCAACCACAAGTCCAATCTTGTTGTCCGGGTCATAGCGATCCATAATCTCAGTGTGTCTGGTCAGCAGGGTGTCAAGGTAGTTAGCCGAGCCAAGGGTTCTGTAGTACGCTTCCTCATCGAACTCTGTGGCATGGCCTTTCTTAGCCCAGTCATATATTGTATAGTAGTGCAAATCGATGCCATTAACCAGCCATGGATTGAGATTCTTCATAAGGGTCTCCATCCACTCATAGTCGGATGCATTCGGTCCGCATGCAATCTTGTACAGTGAATTGCCGGAATGGTTCTTGCAATAGCTCTGGAACCTGCGGTACTCGTCCACATACTTTTCAGGGCGCATATTGCCGCCACAGCCCCAGTTCTCGTTGCCTACTCCAAGGTACTTCACTTTCCAAGGCTCCTTCTGGCCATTTGCCTCACGAAGCTTAGTCATTGGCGAGGATGCTCCGGATGTCATGTATTCCACCCACTCGGACATCTCCTGTACTGTTCCGCTGCCCACATTGGCATTGATATACGGCTCACAGCCAACCAGCGAACACAGCTTCATGAATTCATGGGTTCCGAAGGAATTATCCTCCGTGACACCGCCCCAGTTGGTGTTCACAATCTCCTTGCGCTGGGATGCAGGACCGATACCGTCCTTCCAGTGGTACTCGTCCGCAAAACAGCCTCCCGGCCATCTGAGAACCGGAACCTTGATATTCCTGAAGGCATCAATAATATCCTTACGTATTCCGTTGATATTAGGTATCCCCGAATCCTCCCCCACATAGATTCCATCATAAATACATCTTCCAAGGTGCTCCGAAAAATGTCCATATATTTCCGGATTGATGTGACCAATCACATCCTTTGCGTTAACTAACATTGTAACTTTTTTTGTAGGCATACCCTTCTCCTTTCATTCTTCATACCTGCTACTGTTACGTGTATAGTTAATTATATCTATTGAAAAGCTCCACACAATAGCATATTATATTCTTATACTGACAAATCGTCTGATGACGTAAGGAGCACCATATGAAACTGCATGTGATTGGACTTAATATAAGGCATGATATGAATTTCACGATAGACAGACCCGAGGGGTCCGGGGATAATCTGCTGGTGATATACAAGACAGAAGCCCTTGTATACAAGAACGGAGAGGAGATACACGTGTATCCCAACAGTTGTATCATCTACCGGAAGAAATCACCCCAGCATTACACTGCATATACTAAGGCCTACTGCAATCATTTTCTTCATTTTGATAGTTGCAAAGATTCTATGTTTGCAGACCTTAATCTACCTGTGGACACCCCCTTTTATCTGGAAAACATAGAAGAAATCGAGAACATCCTTCGGCTAATCAGCAGGGAACAGATTTCCACCTCCGCTCTCAGGGATGAGAACGCAGGTCTGCTCCTTAA
>CAMAKT010000027.1 GCA_945836135.1 uncultured Clostridia bacterium
TGCTATTATTTTGGATATAAACTTAGGCATTCCCATAACTTCAACCGTCAGGGCGATGAAGCCTGTCTCAAAAAGAAGGGAGAGTATTCTGGCTGAGCCGAAGGAGAATACTTCTTTAACAACCAGCTTAAGTTCCCAGCTTTTGCTGTCAAATACAAAAAGCTTATTTGTAACATAAGCGAATATGACTGCAATAATCCATGCGATTACATTGGCGGCAATATAGTATATTCCCAATACTGCATCACACAACTGAAATACGACCAGATTAACTAAGGTGGTAAGTACACCAAAAATAAGGTAACTTATCATTTCTCTGGTAAATAGTTTTTTAATTATTTTTTCAATTAGATTTTTCATTATTTTTATCCTTGTCAAGATTACTTTCTTTTTCAATATATATAGGGCGCTGCTTTACCTCAGTAAATATACGTGCAAGGTATTCACCTATAATTCCAAGACTCAGCTCAATGATTCCGCCCAGGAAAAGGAGAATGATAATGGTGGAAGCGTAGCCCGGAATGTCCTTACCGAACATAATCGTCTTAATAAATAAAAATAAACCATACAGGAGCGCAATAACGCTGATTGAAGCTCCAAGAATTGACAAAAGGCGCAACGGAAATACGGAAAAAGAGATAATTGCATCAAGAGCATATTTGACCAGCCCTGAGAATTTCCATTTGGTGGTGCCCAGGGTACGCTCAACATTCTCGTATGGGATCCACTTTGTGTCAAAGCCTACCCAGCAGAAAAGACCTTTAGAGAATCGTTCCTTCTCAGGAAGAGCGACAAGACTGTCCACCATCTGCCTGGACATAATGCGGTAATCCACGGCACCATAAGGCATCTTGGTGTTGGTAAGCTTGTTGTTCAGCTTATAAAAAGACTGTGAGAAAAGGCTTCTTATCTTGCGCTCACCGGTTCTTGTGGTACGATAGGCTGCACAGCAGTCATGACCTTCCTCAATGCCTGCGATTAGCTCAGGGAAAAGTGCCGGCGGATGCTGCAAATCTGCGTCCATAACAATTATATAGTCTGCAGTACTGTTTTTCAGACCTGCAAACATGGCAGCTTCTTTGCCGAAATTACGCGAAAAAGAGACATACCGTACATCATCATGGTCTGCGGCAAGTCCCTTTAAGAGGAGCAGGGTATTATCCCTGCTCCCGTCATTTACAAAAATGTATCTGAAAGAGTAATCAGTGATAGCTGTTACATGCTTGGAGGTCTCGGCGTAGAACGCTGCGATAACTTCCTGCTCGTTATAGCATGGAACAACGATATCAATTGTTTTCATTACTTGTTCTCCTCTAACATAGCACGAACCTTCATTGAAAGACCGAAAAGGTTGATAAAGCCTTCCGCATCGTGATGGTCGTAGAGCTCACCTGTTGTAAAGCTTGCCAAGGATTCGCTGTAAAGTGAGTTAGGGCTTGTTGTGCCGGCCTTGATGATGTTACCCTTGTAAAGCTTCATCTTAACTTCACCGGAAACCTTCTCCTCAACGGACTCAACGAATGCCTGACATGCCTCGCGCAGAGGTGTGAACCACTTGCCTTCATATACAAGGTTGGCAAATTTCTCAGAAATTCCCTTCTTAAATGAAAGTGTATCACGGTCAAGGATAAGCTCTTCAAGCTGTTCATGTGCTTCCATGAGAATGGTTCCGCCAGGGGTCTCATATACACCACGGCTCTTCATGCCTACAACACGGTTTTCGACAATATCAATGATACCGATACCATGCTTGCCGCCTAATTTATTTAACTTTCTTAAAATATCGGATGCCTTCATCTTCTCGCCGTTTAATGCGACAGGACGTCCTTTTTCAAAGGTGAGAGAAATATACTCGCCCTCATCAGGTGCCTTCTCCGGGGAAACGCCGAGAACAAGAAGATGGTCATAGTTAGGTTCATTTGCCGGATCCTCAAGTTCAAGACCCTCATGGCTTATATGCCAGATATTGCGGTCACGGCTGTAGCTGTTGTCAGCAGAGAAAGGAAGGTGGATACCATGTGCCTGACAGTATTTAATTTCATCTTCGCGGGACTGCATCTTCCATGTATCAGTGCATCTCCAAGGTGCGATAATCTTGATATCCGGTGCAAGAGCCTTAATGGACAGCTCAAAACGAACCTGGTCGTTACCCTTACCTGTGGCACCATGGCAGATGGCAACGGCGTTCTCCTTACGCGCAATCTCAACAAGCTTCTTTGCAATAAGAGGTCTTGCGAAAGAAGTTCCAAGCAGATATTTATGCTCATATACAGCATCAGCTTGAACAGTAGGCAGAATATAATCGTCAACGAATTCATCTACGACGTCAAGAATGTATAATTTTTCAGCGCCGGACAGCTTGGCTCTCTCTTCAAGTCCGTCAAGTTCGCTTTCCTGACCTACATCAATACAGCAGCAGACTACATCATAGTCATAGTTCTCCTTGAGCCATGGGATAATAGCGGTGGTATCAAGACCTCCGGAATACGCAAGAACAACTTTTTCTTTCATTATTAATATTCCTCCTGATATGGATACTTATGTATGCAACAAATGCGTATAATTGTACGCCTAACGGCAAACACTGAAATAAATATACATCAAAAATACATTATATGCAATAGTTTATCAAGTTTTTTTCATTTTTCTATTGCATATTATGCATCATAAATGTATAATTATGAATTTGCAAGGGGGGGAGAGTATTTATTTCTGCGATGCTGGACTTTTTGGCATTGAAATAGTATTATGATATCAGGGTTTTTTATTAATTATTTATTAGGAGATTATGCTATGGTCAAGGTTGGTATTATCGGTTCTACAGGCTATGCAGGCAATGAACTTGTCCGTCTGCTGTTAGGGCACAGAGATGTGCAGATTGTATGGTATGGTTCGAGAAGCTACATTGATAAGAAGTATGCGGATGTGTACCAGAATATGTTTAAGCTTATTGAAGATGTATGCAGGGATGACAATATGGAGGAACTGGCTTCACAGGTTGATGTTATCTTTACCGCAACTCCACAGGGGTTATGCGCTTCTCTTGTGAATGATGAGATTCTGTCTAAGGTTAAGATTATTGATTTGAGTGCGGATTTCAGACTTAAGGATGTGAAGGTGTACGAGGAATGGTACAAGCTGGAGCATGCGTCACCGCAGTACATTGACGAGGCAGTATACGGATTGTGTGAGATTAATCGTGATAAGATTAAGAGTGCAAGAATTCTGGCAAATCCGGGCTGCTACACAACCTGCTCTATCTTATCAATTTATCCTTTGGTTAAGGAAAAGCTGATTGACCCTCAGTCAATTATAATTGATGCCAAGTCGGGAACTTCAGGTGCCGGACGAGGCGCTAAGGTAGCTAATCTTTACTGTGAGGTCAATGAGAGCATCAAGGCATATGGCGTGGGAACACACAGACATACGCCTGAGATTGAGGAACAGCTCTCCTATGCAGCAGGTGAGGATGTGAAGCTGATTTTTACACCGCATCTTGTACCTATGAACAGAGGCATATTAGTGACAGCATACGCAAATCTTAAAGACGGAGTGACTGACGAGATGCTGCGGGCGGCATATGAGAAGCATTATAAGGACGAATACTTTATACGTCTGCTGGATGCGGGAGTATGTCCTGAAACACGCTGGGTTGAGGGCAGCAACTTTGTCGATATCAATTATAAGCTTGAACCGAGAACGGGAAGAGTAATCATTATGGGAGCCATTGACAACCTTGTCAAGGGTGCCGCAGGACAGGCAGTGCAGAACATGAACCTTATGTTCGGCTTTGACGAGACAGAAGGACTTAAGCTTGCACCGATGTTTCCATAACAAATTATCGCAGGAGGAAAAGAATATGAAGGTAATTGAAGGCGGCGTATGTGCCGCAAAGGGTTTTAAGGCCGCATGCTGTGAGGCCAATATTAAGTATAAGAACAGGACGGATATGGCAATGATCTATTCTGAGGTGCCATGTGAGTGTGCAGGCACATTTACAAGCAATGTCGTGAAGGCAGCATGTGTTCAGTGGGATCAGAAGCTTGTTTATTCAGGTGAAAAGATGCAGGCTGTAGTTGTCAATTCCGGAATTGCAAATGCATGTACAGGGCAGGAAGGCTTTGATGCCTGCGAAGCTACAGCGAAGGCTGTGGAGAAGGAACTTGGAATTAAGGCAAGTAGTGTTGCCGTGGCATCCACAGGAGTAATCGGAATGCAGCTTCCTGTTGAGAAATTGGTAAATGGTGTGTCAGTTATGAGCGGTAAGCTGGAGGGCAGCATTGAAGCAGGTACAAATGCATCAAAGGCTATTATGACAACGGACACAGTACATAAAGAGATTGCGGTTACCTTTGAAGTGGCTGGTAAGACAGTAACACTTGGAGGAATGTGCAAAGGGTCAGGAATGATCCATCCGAATATGTGTACAATGCTGGCTTTTCTGACTACTGATCTTGATATTGATAGAAGTCTTCTGCAGGAGGCGGTAAGCAGGGTTGTTACAGATACCTTCAACATGATTACCGTTGACGGTGATACATCCACAAATGATACATTCCTTGTTATGGCAAATGGCCTTGCAGGAAATGAGAAGATAGCTAAGAAGGGTGAGGCTTATGATGACTTCTGTGAAGCCCTTTTCTATGTATGCAGATACCTTGCCCGCAAGATGGCAGGAGATGGGGAAGGAGCAACCAAGCTATTTGAGGCAAAGGTTGTGAATGTAAGGAGCAAGGAGGATGCAAGAACGTTATCAAGAGCCATAGTTGCCTCGAATCTTTCTAAAGCAGCTATCTATGGCTGCGATGCTAATTTTGGACGATTCTTATGTGCCATGGGCTATTCCGGTGCACAGTTTGACCAGAATGATGTTGAGCTTTTCTTTGAAAGTGAAGCCGGAAGGGTTCAGGTATTTGATAAGGGAACGCCGGTTGTATTCGATGAGGAGCTTGCAAAGAAGATTCTTGGCTCCGGCGAGGTTACAATTTATGTGGACATGCATGAGGGAACCGAAGAAGCAACCGCATGGGGATGTGACCTCACATACGATTATGTGAAGATTAATGCTGACTACAGAAGCTAAAGAAGGAGAATGACAGATGTTTAATTATGATAATGAGATGGCAAAGGCAAATGTCCTTATAGAGGCTCTGCCATATATTCAGAAATTCAACCGAAAGATTATAGTTGTTAAGTATGGCGGAAGCGCCATGGTTGATGAAGAGCTTAAGAGAAAGGTAATCGAGGACGTTGTTCTGCTTAAGCTTGTAGGCTTTAAGCCGATTATTGTTCATGGCGGCGGCAAGGAGATTAGCAAATGGGTTGAGAAGTCCGGGATGGAGCCTAGGTTTGTGAATGGTCTGCGTGTTACAGACGAGCCAACAATGGAGATTGCCGAAATGGTTCTTAACAAGGTCAATAAGAGCCTTGTAAATATGGTTGAACAGCTTGGCGTCAAGGCAGCAGGCATAAGCGGTAAGGATGGTGCAACAATACAGGTAACCAAGAAACTTTCCGGTGGACAGGATATTGGCTTTGTAGGAGAGGTGAAGAAGGTTGATCCGTCTTTGATTTACACACTTCTTGAGAACGATTTTCTTCCTATTATCTGTCCGATAGGTGTTGATGAGAATTTTAACACCTATAATATCAATGCAGATGATGCTGCCTGCGCTATTGCTAAGGCAGTCAAAGCGGAAAAGCTGGCTTTCCTGACGGATATTGAAGGTGTAAGAAGGGTTGCAGATGACCCGGCAAGCCTTATCTCAGAACTCAGCCTTACTGAGGCGGAGGAACTGATTAGGAATGGAAATATTGGCGGCGGTATGCTTCCAAAGCTCAACAACTGTATAGATGCAATTGAGACAGGCGTATCCAGGGTGCATATTATGGACGGACGTATTCCCCATTGCCTTCTTCTTGAAATTTTCACCAATAAGGGTATCGGAACAGCAATTATAGACAGAGATGCAGAGAGGTTTTACAATGCAGACAAAGACGAACAGAATAATTAATAAAGCAGAAGAAAATCTGATTCATACCTATAACAGGGCTGAGCTTGTGTTAGACCACGGCGATGGTGTGTATTTGTATGACGTAGAGGGAAATAAATATCTTGATTTCGCGGCAGGTATAGCGGTATATGCCCTGGGCTATAATTATAAGGACTATAATGAATCAGTTAAGGCACAGGTCGATAAGTTGTTGCATATTTCCAATTTATATTACAGCGAACCTCTTGCGGATGCAGCGGCGAAGCTGGTTAAAGCAACCGGTTTATCCAAGGCCTTTTTTACTAACAGTGGTACGGAGGCAATAGAGGGGGCATTAAAACTTGCCAAAAAGTATGCTTACCTTAAGGACAACAGTACTGACCATGAGATAATTGCAATGGAACATTCATTTCACGGGAGAAGTATGGGGGCATTGTCGGTAACCGGAAATGCACATTACAGAGAGGCATTCGGACCGCTCATTCCGGGAATATGTTTTGCAAAATATAATGACCTTGACAGTGTGAAGGCTCTGATTAATAATAAGACATGTGCCATCATCTGTGAGACTGTTCAGGGAGAGGGCGGCATTTTCCCTGCCAATAGGGAATTCCTTGAGGGTCTTAGACAGCTCTGTGATGAGAATGATATGCTGCTTATTCTAGACGAGATTCAGTGTGGCATGGGACGTTGCGGTTCAATGTTTGCATACCAGCAGTACGGTGTAATGCCTGATGTGGTTACTTCTGCCAAGGCGCTTGGCTGTGGAGTTCCGGTTGGTGCGTTTGTTGTTAATGAAAAGACACAGCAGGTATTGGTTCCGGGGGATCATGGTACTACATATGGTGGTAATCCGCTTGCTACTGCGGCGGTATCGAAGGTATTTGATTTATTTGAGGAAAATGATATTGTTGCACATGTCAATGAGACAGCACCTTACCTTATGGAATGTCTTACAGAGTTTGCAGGACGCCACAGACAGGTAAAAGAAGTAAGAGGAATGGGACTTATGTGCGGAATACAGCTTGATGAGAGCCTGCCTGTAGGCAAAGTTGTCAGTGCTGCAAGAGAGAAAGGGCTCATTGTAATCAGTGCCGGACTTAATACACTTCGCCTTGTACCACCGCTTGTTGTCACAAAAGATAATATCGATGAGATGATGGGAATTCTTGAAAAGTGTATAGAGTAATTATTGCAAAGAGGATGATATGAAAAGTTTTTTAAAGCTAAAAAGATTTATTGCGTCAGTATGTATTTGTTCATTTACAGCCATATCCTTATCGGGTTGTCATATTCAGTATGTGGATGATGAAGAAAGTACAACCGTGGAGACTGTACAGGAAACCGAACCTGAGAAGACTATCACACTCAGAATATGGTACAGCGATGATAATATGAGAAGCTATCTGCAGTTCTGTGCAGCGGATTATGAGCATGCTAACCGCAATGTAGATGTTATTCTTACGCAGATTCCTGAGGCGGATTATGTGGATATGCTGACACAGGAAGCGCTTAAAAAAGATACAGTGGATTTATACATGATTGACAATGATAAGTTAGAGCAGGTTAAGCTGGCGGGAATTGCCAGGAAAAATTCCATGACAGATATATACAATGTGTATAACTACAGTCAGAAGGCACTGGATGCATGCACATATCATGACGAACTCATTGCATATCCTTTAAGCTTTGATACGACTTTCCTCATGTATAATGCCGACTATGTTGAGGATGCAGGGTTTGATACCTTTGAGGATATTAAGACCTTTGCTGATGGGTATGAGGTTCCGGCAGAAAGCAACATTAACACGATATTCAGCTGTGATTTGGACGATATTTTTTATAATTATGGTTATCTTGGTGCATACCTTAATATCGGTGGTATACATGGTGATGAAAAAACGGATATATTCGATATTACCTCAGAACTGACACAGGCCATAAGTCTTTATCAGCAGCTTATTGAGTTTTTCTATATCAATATTGATGATGTTAATTATTTTACTTGTGTAAACGGGTTTGAGAACGGATCCATTATGTTTACGGTGGGTGATATGGCAATGTATTCCAGAATGAAGAATGTGGAGGGGTTAAATACAGGCGTGCTTCAATTCCCCGATATGAATAATGAGATTGCGACGGCACCGTTGTCTATCACGACGGCAGTGGTAGTCAATCCTTTTTCGGAAAATGTCACAATTGCTGAGAGCTTTGCCAAGTACCTTACCTATACCAATGCAGGGAAACTGTATGATCAGAGTGGTATGCCGTCCTGCCGCATCATGGAATATGAGGATGAAAATCTGAAGCAAATATACGACTCTTACGATAAGTCGGTTCCAAAGCTTAAGATAATGTACAGTGATGAGTTCTATGCATTGTTGGAGGTTTCCATGCATCTGATGGCAAGCGGTATCGACGATGTACAATCACTTTCGGCGGTACGCAGTTATCTTGAAGGTCATTGGGCTTCTGAAGAAACAGAGTCCGGTGCAGAATAATATAATGTAGGAGCTGAAATATTTTTGTTTTTATTTAAAATCTTAGTTGCGCAATTAATAATAATTCGTTAATATAATAATTACAGGTTATCTTTCCTGTCATAGAGGGGCCTTATGAGACAGACATAAGGAGAGAATATGAGCAAAAAAAGATTTCAGAAAATCGCAGTTTCTTTGGCAGGTATACTGTCATTTGTAATATGCGGTTTTTTGTATTCCTGTACAAACAAAGGGAATAATGTTTATACAATAGAGCAGGCGGAGGATGCGTCCGGACAGGGCATGGAAGGGCAGTTGGCGGTCTTGGAAACAGAGCAGGAAGAGGGAACGCAAATACTGAACTGCTATGTGTATGTCTGTGGCAATGTAGTCAATCCGGGTGTATATGAGGCTGCGCCGGATGCAAGGGTATATGAGCTGATTGATATGGCTGGAGGAGCTTCTAAGACAGGCTGTCTTGAGGCACTTAATCTTGCGGATCATATTTATGACGGACAGAAGCTATATGTTCCGGATTATGATGAATATGAATCAGGAAGGGAATTCGGGCAGAATGATGGGGATGCTTATGTTGCAGAGGGCAATTCTGCTTTGGGGCTTGTCAATATCAATACCGCGGATTTGCAGCAGCTTATGACACTTCCGGGAGTGGGACAGTCAAGAGCACAGGCTATTGTGGATTACAGGAATGAGCATGGGAGCTTTGAATGTATTGAGGATATTATGAATGTAACGGGAATCAAGGAAGGTGCATTTTCAAAGCTTAAGGATTATATATGTGTTAAGTAGTGATGGTGTAAGCAAAATATAACAGTATAAAATAGCGAGGGTGCGTTGATGGCGGATAAGGTTTTAGTGGTTGATGACGAGAAACTGATTGTTAAGGGGATAAAATACAGCTTAGAGCAGGATGGCATGGAGGTATCATGTGCATATGACGGTCAGGAGGCATTGGAGTTAATTAAGACACATTCATACGATATAGTGCTTTTGGATGTTATGCTTCCGGGAATGGACGGATATACGGTATGCCAGCAGGTAAGAGAATTTTCAGATGTGCCTATTATAATGATTACAGCCAAGAGTGAGGACATGGACAAGATACTTGGACTTGATTACGGAGCGGACGATTATATGACCAAGCCGTTTAATATTCTGGAGGTCAAGGCACGAATCAAGGCAATTAAGAGAAGAAACCGCCACATTGTGCCTTCGGAGCCCGGAACACGGATTATTTCGGGCAATATGGTGATGGACAGAAATAACAGGCGTGTTTATATCAAGGGTAGAGAGGTAAGCTTAACCACAAAGGAGTATGATGTATTGGAGCTTCTTGTCACCAATCCTAACAAGGTATACGGAAGGGATATGCTTTTAAGCCTTATATGGGGATACGATTATCCGGGTGACGCAAGGACGGTGGATGTACATATCCGTCGTCTTCGTGAGAAGATAGAAACCAACCCAAGTGAGCCGGAGTATGTTCATACCAAATGGGGTATGGGATACTTCTTTAAGCAGTGAATCCTGTATCATCGGTTAGAAGGTTATTATGAAAATAAAGATTTTTACTGTATTAAATACCATAAAAAAACATTTATTCAGTATTCGCTTTCTGGTGGCAATGGTTGTGCTTGTTGCCGGGGTACTGCCGCTTATTATCTTAGGTAATGTGACATACTCTTCTTTTTTTAACAGAGGAATCGAGCAACTTGAAACAGAGCTTTTGAACCGGAGCAATATGCTGGCTGATGATATAAGCCGTGAGGGCTTTTTTTCCAAACCCTACAATGAGAATATTGCGGCACAGATTGAGCAGATTACATATACCTATTCCGGAAGAATTGTTATTGTGGCTGCCAATTATGTTGTTGTTAAGGACACATATGTTGACCGTGAGAACAAGACACTTGTATCCTATGAGGTTAATCAGGCATTTCATGGGATTACTACTAAGGGATATGATAAGGCAGACGGAATCATTGAAATAACCTCACCTGTGTACGATACCGACGGCAGGACAATAAATGGCGTTATCATGATGTCAGTTCCGGACACATCTGTCCGCACGGATGCGGCTTACATTGCACGGCTTATACACCGTTTCACGGATATTGTTTTCGTGATTATGATAATCGCAGCCTTTCTGTTTGCATGGGGGATAAGTAATCCGCTTCACAAATTGTCATCGGTTATACATGGAATAACAAGCGGTTACATGGACAAGAGACTTGAGGAGAACAAGGGGCTTGGTGAGGTGTGCGGGCTGTCTGCTGAGGTTAACAAGATGTTGGAGAGACTGAAGACACTTGATGATTCAAGACAGGAGTTTGTATCAAATGTCTCCCACGAACTTAAGACACCGATTACATCAATCAAGGTGCTTGCCGATTCTCTGAACAGCCAGGAGGAAGTTCCGGTAGAACTGTATAAGGAATTCATGCAGGATATTGTTGAGGAAATTGATAGGGAGAGCCAGATTATCAATGACCTACTTTCTCTTGTCCGAATGGATAAGACAGCGGCGGAGCTTAATATTGCCCCGCAGAATATGAATGAGCTGGTTGAACATGTACTAAAGACACTTAAGCCTATTGCTGCGGAGAAGAACATTGAGCTGGTACTGGAGAGCTTCCGCCCTGTTGTTGCAGAGGTTGATGAGGTTAAGATGAGCCTTGTTATTACCAACCTTGTTGAGAATGCCATCAAGTATAATGTTGCTAACGGATGGGTTCGAGTATCAGTCAACGCAGACCACAAGTATTTTTATCTGACTGTTGCGGATTCCGGTATCGGTATTCCTGATGACAGCAGGGATAAGATTTTTGAGAGATTTTACAGAGTGGATAAAGCGCGTTCGCGTCAGACCGGCGGAACCGGGCTTGGACTTGCAATAACCAAAAATGCTATCCTTATGCACAAGGGAGCAATACGTGTATACAGTAAGGAAGGTGAAGGCAGTACCTTCACGGTAAGAATTCCGCTTACACGGAGTAAGTAGCATTGTTGAAGTTAGAATTGGGGAACAGCATGAAAAGACAATCGGGTAAAAAAATAATATTGCTGCTTGTAATGTGTCTGTGTGCAATATGCTTTGCTTCTGCCTGCGGGCGTAATGAGGAACAGGACGAGTCGCTTAAGGACAATGAATATCTGGTATATTACCTTGACAGTACAGGTCGTGCACTTGCCACAGAGAAATATCAGGCAGCATCAGAATACAGCAATCCGGAAGCACTTATCGAGGAACTCTATTATGCTATGTCGCATCCGTCAGATATTAATGAGCATTCAGGTACAGTGATGAATGAGATTGTATGCTTGGAGAGCAGTCTTAACAATGAGGTGTTGTCCGTGAATTTCGCAGAAAGCTATTCTGCGCTCACCATCGAGGATGAAGTGATGTTCCGTGCTGCATATGTCAAGACAATGACGCAGATACAGGGTGTAAAGTATATCTGTTTCTATGTCAATGACCAGCCGCTCTTGGATGCACTGGGCAATGTGGTGGGAATTATGCTGGCATCGGATTTTATGGAGGACATTGGCTCAGGGACATACAGAACCTGGGTGGAGTTGTCTGTCTATTACGGAAGTGCACAGGCAGACAGATTATCACCGGAAAAGATTACAGTGGGCTATGGCAAAAATGCATCCATCGAGAGGGTGATTATTGAGCAGCTTATAAAAGGACCGGGTGAAGAGGGACATGTAAGAACCGTTCCGGCATCCTTGACGCTTCTTGGTGTATCCACGAAGGACGGGACATGTTATGTCAATTTTGACTCCAGCCTTACAGACATTATTGTGTCGGTTCCGCCGGCAGTGACGATATATTCAATAGTCAATTCACTGTGTGAACTCTCAAACGTCAATAAAGTTCAGATTTCGGTAAACAGCAACAGTAACATAATTTTCCGTGATGCGATTGATTTGTCGCAGCCGTTAGAACGTAGTCTTGATATAATTGAGACACAGTAGAAAGGTTAATGCCAATGATTAAAAGGCCGTTAGTTCCGGCTCTGGGTTTCATGGCGGCAGGTATTCTGCTAAGGCTGTACGGCATTTGGCCGGCAGCCGCCATGTCTTTCTTTGCCGTCTTGGGCCTGTGTGCGCGGATAGGGTGGCAGCACAGCAGGCATCTGAAGATTTTCTTTATTCAATTTCTTATTTTCTCTATTTTGTTTTTATCAGGTTATATCACAACATATATCCATGACAGTTATGACAATTGCATAGCAGGTGAGACGAAAGGTGTAATAAGCGGACAGGTGGAAAAGATTAGTGAAGGAAACTACTCTGTTCGACTATATCTTAGAAAGTGCAGATTTAACGGAAAAAGGCTTGCCAATAAAATAATTATTGAAGTTGCGGCAAAGGAATGGAAGTACGGAGACGGGAAATGCCAAAGGGGTGACACTATTTACGCTGAAGGTGTATTGGGTAGTGCTCCGGCTCCTACGAATCTTGGACAGTTTGACACAGCTTTATATTATAAGTCACTTGGATACTGCTACTATGTGAAGAACTCCGGGCTGGTTTCCGCACAGCCGGGGCATAATTTACTTATAAGAGCTTTGGAAAATATTAAGTCAGGGCTTAAGAGTGTGTACCAAGTCTGTTGTTTTAAAGAGGATGCAGGAGTATACGAAGCCATGATATTGGGAGATAAATCCGATATGGACAAAACCATAAGTGATTTGTTTTCGGCAGGAGGAATAGGGCACATTCTTGCAATATCTGGACTTCATATTTCTATTATAGGAATGGGGCTATATAAGTTATTGCGTAAGGCGGGGTCTACATATCCATTGGCGGCAGTTGTAAGCGGAGCCCTTGTAATTCTTTACGGAATCATGACAGGTAACACGGTATCGGCGATGAGGGCGATTATCATGTTTACATGTGCCATATATGCCCAGGTCATCGGAAGGACTTACGATATACTGTCGGCGGTATCACTGTCAGCAATTCTTATTCTCATAGGAAATCCCTATATGATTTTCAATGCAGGTTTTCTCTTGTCCTTTCTTGCTGTCGCAGGAATTGCGGCTGTGTCAGGAGGCTTTTCGAATAAAAAATACAGGGCGCTTACAGGTTCGCTATCCATACAGCTTGCCACACTTCCGGTCATCCTATGGTTCTACTATGAAACTCCGGTGTATTCTGTATTTCTTAATCTTCTTGTAATTCCGCTTATGACATTTATTATGATTTCGGCGCTGCTTACAGGAGCAGCGGGATTTTTTTATGCTGCAGCAGGGAGCTTCTGTGGGGGGATAGGGCACTATATTCTGCTTGTGTTTCAGTATGCCTGCCGCATTATGCTTTCTCTTCCTTACAGTACATATGTGGCAGGACGCCCTAGGCTGTGGCAGATAGCAGTGTACTATGTCCTTCTGATTGTTTTTTCATGCAGGAAACATATTGGTGCTGCTATTCATCATCTTGGGAACAGGTGTGTGAAGATACAGAGTGAAAAATACTTTGTGGAGAGAATTGTCAGTCACCTATGGACGCTTCTTCTTATTCCGGCCCTTTTCATTCTTCTCGTGCGACCTAAAACATGCCTTGAAATCAATTTCCTTGATGTGGGGCAGGGAGATGCAATCTATATAAGTATACCCGGCGGTGGTGATGTGTTCATAGATGGTGGAAGTTCTTCGCAGGATGATGTATATGAGAAGGTAATTGAACCATTTCTTAAGTACAAAGGTGTGCGAAAGCTTGATTTCCTTTTCATAACACATTGCGATGAGGACCACTACAGTGGATGGAGTGAGGCGGTGGAGAATCACATAGTGGCGACAGAAAGCGGTATATGGAATTACACCGGAACTTCGATGTATATTCCAACAATATGTAATCTCATTCTGAACGAGAGTGACTATGGAAAATTTATTCAGAATGAAATTAAAGGCGAAAATGAAAAAGGTAATGCAGGTGAAATGGGTAAAACTGATGAAGCGAATGGAATTGTGCAGCTTGCGGCAGGCATGGCGGCATGGGGCAGCAGGGTGTCTGCTGATGGGCTCGGAACAGTCTACCGCTTTGGAGAATGCAGCTTCACCTCACTGAATGAAAGCCGCAAGGTATATGGCGATGCCTCGGAAAATGACAATTCCATTGTGCTTTTGATGCAGTATGGCAGCTTTTCAGCACTGTTTACGGGAGACATTACTTCTGAGCGTGATTCTGAGTTGCTTTCGCGTGTAAAAGGTTTGGGAGTGGAGAGGCTTACTCTCCTAAAAGCAGCCCACCACGGTTCAAGGTACTCCCAGAGCGCGGAGCTGCTGGAGGGGATTGCACCGTACTTATGCGTGATATCCTGTGGTGAGAAAAATTCTTATGGGCATCCACATGCGGAGACGCTTTTGCGATTGAAGGAAGTAGATTCTAAAGTGTATCGGACGGATGAACTGGGGCAAATTCGCATTTATTGCAGCAAAGCGGGTATTGTAAGATGCGAGCAGGGTACAGGAGAGTGAAAAGGTGTGTCTGTACCCCGCGCGGGTCGAAGAAGAAGCTGAAAAAGAGAGGTGGCGGGGTACAGGAGGAAAAAAAGCGTGTTTGTACCCCGCGAAAGCCGATGAAGAGGCTGAAAAAGAGAGGGAGCGGGGTACAGGAGGAAAAAAAGCGTGTTTGTACCCCGCGAAAGTCGAGGAAGAAGCTAAAAAAGAGAGGGAGCGGGGTACAGGAGAGAGAAAAGGTGTAACTGTACCCCGCGTTGGGCAAGGAAGAAACTGAAAAAGAGAGGTAGCGGGGTACAGGAGAGAAAAAAGTGCATCTGTACCCCGCAGGAGTCAAGAAAGGAAGCAAATTATATGCAATTACTGAATTGTGAAATGGTTAGAAAGAAAATGATAGAAACCGAACAAAAGATTGAAGAAGTAGAACAACAAATAGCTAGCCTGCCAAAGGGTGAACTGATTTGCAGTAAAAATGAGGGGCGGTATAAGTGGTATCTGAAGGAAAGTGGTAAATGGAAATACCTTCCAAAGAAGAAGCGTGCTTTGGCAGAAGCGCTTGCAGAAAAGAAATATTACATTTATTGGCTGGAGGAATTGAAGAAAGAACTAGATATATACAAATACTATCTTATGAAATATCCTTCAGATGATAGAACCGACGATTCGTTACTGCTACATAAAGGATGGAGCGAGCTGCTTCAAAATCGTTTTGCGTCCACAAAGCTTGAATTGAAAAGATGGCAAAACGAAGAATATGTATCATGCAAGAAGCATGAAGAGAACCTGATGTTCACCGGCACACAAGGAAAGAAGCTCCGCTCAAAATCAGAAGTGATTATTGACATGCTGCTTTATAAATATCAGATACCGTTCCATTACGAAGAGCGGCTTGTTCTTAACGGATTTGAAATGTATCCGGATTTTACGATACGACATCCTTTGACCGGCGAAACCATGTATTGGGAGCATTTTGGCCTGATGGATGATGAAGTATACCGAAGCAATGTATATCAAAAAATGAAAAGGTACTGCGAAAATGGAATTATTCCTTCTATCAATTTAATAGCAACATATGAAACAAATGATCACCCTTTGAATATTGAATATATCGAATCAATCATAAAAACTTACTTTCTATGATGATTGGATTTGTTCATCAAGGCGGCCAACGAGTTATTTTCTGAAAGGGAAGAGATTCTTACCAACACCAAAGTTATGATGGAAATAGTCGGTGAGACGGATTCACTTGACAGGGATTTACAGGATAGCATCACAGAATTTAATGTCATCTCGGAGCAGATGCAGATTGCCATTGCAGAGAACAGCCGGGTGGCATTCGACCAGGACGAGTATGAAAAACGCTATGTCGAACTTACAGCAAGGTATGAAAAGACAAAAGCTAGTATGATGACATCGCAGAGTAGATTGAATCCAAAAAGGCGAAGAGAGATTTGTTCAAAGGGTTCATTCGAACTTTGGAAAAGCAGGACAGCTTAACCCACGAGTTCGATGCTGGGATTTGGAGCAGTCTTGTGCAGGAAGTGATTGTGAAAGCGAAAGGTGATATAAGGTTTATTTTCAAGAATGGATTTGAAGTAAGAGTATGGGATTATTGGAAGGTGGAATTTAAGAAAACATTTTTCATTAAAGAATTATTTGTAGTTCAAGACATTAAAGAATTATTTGTAGTTCAAGACTTGTTTTGCTGTGTGGGATGTGGTATAATGTAAGATAATTTATTGCGCATGGTTGTGAATAAGCATTAAAACGTGATGGCGCATTAAATTATTGAATTATTTTTGTTGCATTGAATACTGGTTATTCTGGATGGGCTTGTAATGATCTGGTATTAATGCAAGATGAAAAATGAAATTCGGCAAAATACCCGAAAGAGTATGACGCAAAGCTATAGGGCCTGAAATACAGTATGGCAGCCAGTTGCAGGAAGTAAGTGAAGGCACGCTGTTACAAATACTAGTGCCTTTTTTATATGCACCTCTTCTGCATATGAGCAATATAGGCAGATAAGCAGTGGGAAAGCATGAGGTATTGTGTGGTATCTGAGCGTAGGAGCGGCTCCGAATAAATACGGCCAAGACCGGTAGCTGAGATTTCATCCTCATAGGGAAAAATCAAATTACAAGGAGAAGAATTATGAAGAGACTTGCTTGTTTTCTGCTGTCATTAGTTATGGTAGCAACGATGCTGACTGGCTGTGGAAGCCAGAGCACCAACAGTGGAACCGCCGGGGAGAACAACGCACCCCAGGCAGATAAAAAGGAAAAGGTTGTAGTAGCCTGTTGGGGAAATCAGATGTTGGACAGCTATACCGAGTACCTCTGTGATTTGTTCCCGGAGGTGGAGTTTGAATTTGTTCTGGCAACTAACTCAACGGATTATTACCGTTTTCGTCAGGATCATGACGATATGCCCGACATTCTGACGGTGCGCCGTTTTGCCTTGAAGGATGCGGTTCTCTTAAAGGATTACCTGTATGATTTGAGTAATACCCAACTTGCTAACACATATTATGGCTCATATCTTGACAGTTATACGTATGATGATGGGGCGGTGAACTGGCTCCCTACCTGCGCGGAGGTGGACGGCATTATCATCAACAAAACCCTGTTCGATGAGTATAATGTGCCAATTCCAACAGACTATGAAAGCTTCATTGCTGCTTGCGAAGCTTTTGAAGAAGTAGGTATTCGCGGCTTCGTGTCGGACTTTTCTGCGGATTATACCTGCATGGAGGTTTTGCAGGGTGCATCAATTCCAATGCTTCAAAGTATAGAAGGACGTAAGTGGCGCCAGCAGTATGAGAGCGGTGCTACCCGGGAACTTTCTGAAGAAGTATGGCTGCCTATTTTTGAGAATTTCTTCGATTTCAAAGAGAAAGTCGGTCTGGGCGCAGAGGATGCCACCTATCCGAACAGAACACCGAAGGAAATGTTTAGCGAGGGCAAAGCCGCCATGTTCCGCGGCACCGGTGCGGATGTCATCTCCTTCCCTGGTCGCGGTCAGGACGAGGTACTGTTGCTGCCCTATTTTGGTCGGACGGAGCAGGACAACTGGTATCTGACCTATCCCACCTTCCAGATTGCGGCTTCTAACAAGGGTATGGATGACCCTGAACGAGAGAAGCTGATTCTGGACATCATGACCGCCATGGTAAATCAGCAGGGGCAGGATCATATCTCCTACGGCAAAAACATGGTGCCTTACAAGAAGGACGTGACCCTGGAACTAATGCCGGAGATGGATAACCTGAAGCCCTATGTTGAACAAAATAAGCTATATATCCGTCTGGCATCTAACGAGATGTTCCGTATTTCGAAAGATGTCGTGCAGATGATTCTGAACGATGAAGTGCAGACTGCGAAGGAAGCATTGGATGCATTCAATAAGGAGCTGGCGGGAGAAGAACCCGGTACAGAGATTGTTGCCCACATCGACACCGCTTACTCCAACGATTTCACCCCGGAACACGGCAATCAAGCGGCTTCTGCCATTGCAAATACCATGCGCGTGTTGTCCGGTGTGGATTTGGTGTTTATGCAGTCCTGTTACGTGGCAAGCGACATCTATAGCGGCGACTATTCCCAGAATGATCTGGGTTATCTGGCAAAGAATGATGGTGGTTGGCCCGGTCTTATGGAACTGACTGGTGATCAGATTTATACGCTTGTGGAGACGACACTCTCGATGACCGGCAACCGTGGCGCAGTCTGCAATGATAGCACGCTATATGTTTCCAGTGGTTTCGAGATGGATATTACAAAAACTGACAGTGGATATACGCTTAACACCCTGACCATTGATGGCAAGGAACTGGATCGTAGTGTATCTTATTCTTTCCTGATCTACGGTGAGCGCGACTGGTATATGTCTGAGGTCATGGAGAAGATGGGAGTATCAGAAGTCGATACGACCGGTCCAAAGGCAGAAGGATACCTAATGCAGCGACTGGTGGAAGAAGGCGGACAACTGGAATCACCTACGGATTACATCATCCTGCGATAAAAGAAGGCAGAACGCTGACACGCAGCATATAAAAGAGATTTTGGGAGAATACTCATATGCAAGAGAGAAAACATACAACTAAATATCTTTTGCCCGTTGCGTTTGCGATGATTTTGGTCGTTGTCCTGGCGTTTGGCGTACTCTTCATGCGTAATTCTTTGATGAAGTTGACTATTGAGGAGCGTTCCAACCAGCTGGAGGAAATGGTTACTCAGATTCAGGCAAATCTGGACAGCGGCCTTCATACCCATTGGAATTTGGTG
>CAMAKT010000028.1 GCA_945836135.1 uncultured Clostridia bacterium
AAGCATGATTCGCGAATTTATGAAAATTGCCTTGGCTCTGAATAGTTACCATAATAAGGCTGTCGCTGGTCATTTACGGATAGTAAATGACCAGCGACAGCCTTTTTGACTTTATTGAGTCAGCATTATTTCAGAAGCTTTAATAAAGAGGCGTGAGCCAACTCAAAGGCTTCCGGTCCGGTCAATAGCCTTGAATCTTTCTTTTGCATGCTCTTTCCGTCCTTTTCCAACAGGTCGAAGCCGGAAAAGTTAAAAAGGTGAGGTTCCAATGAGAGAAAGCCGTCAAAACCGGAATCAAACAAATCCTGTAATATTTCAGCAACATGACCATCACCATAGCCTGCCGGGACTACACTGCCATCCGCCCATCGGGCATCCTTAATGTGAAGGTATGCTATGTAGGGCTTAAGTAAACGATATGCGTCCAGGGTGTTTTCCTTTGCCTGTACGAAGTTGGCGAAATCAAAGATTGCTTTGAAATGGTCACCATAAAACTCATCCATTAATTTCCCGCACTCTTTGGCCTTTTCGCCATAGATTCCCTTTTCGTTTTCATGAAGAAGTACTGCATCATTTGCAGAAGCGTAGTCAACAAATTTTCCTAATTTGTCAAATACTTGGTCCTCGAAGCAGCTAGGAGCTTGGTTATCCGGAATATAGAAGCTAAACATACGGATATTCCTGCAATTGATTTGGTGGGCAATATCTACGGCTCTCTTAAAGCTCTCAAAATGTGCATCAAAGTCATCGGTAATACCTATTTTACCCAGAGGGGAACCTAACGCCGACAGCTTTATTCCGTTGGCATCCAGATACTCCTTGATTTCACCGAGCTTTTCATCGGAATGAAAGATGAGGTTATCCCCGTCCACGCCGCGCATTTCCACGTATTTCATGCCCAGCTTTTTTAGACCAGCCACCTGGACTGTAAGTTCATTTGCCATCTCGTCGGCAAACCCGGTAATCTTATAATCCCTATTCATAATTAATTATCCTTTCTATATGTATGTTAATAGGTACCCGTGGTGTCAAATACCACGCCGGAATCCTGTTTTTTTACCGAGGTAGCTCTCTTTTTGTTAAGCTCAGCAAGGAACAGGTCTTCATCAAATGGAAGCTCAATAGTCCTGTCTAACCAGCTTGAAAGGTGCATGGCGTTGGAGAGGGTTAATCCGTTGATACCTTCCTTGCCCTCTGCAACCAGAGGAGTGCCATACAGTATTCTGTCGGCAAACGCCTTAAATACGCCGGTATGCTGCTCGTTCTTGCCATCGGTCTCCACAATGATACGGGTCATTTCAGGCTTTTTGAAGCCTTCCTTTTCGGTCATGCAGAATTCACGCTCATTTACAGCCAGCTTATCATAAATCAATTCGCCGTTTTCACAGACAATTTTTCCCATCTCGAAGGTCAGTTCAAGACGGTTGGTTCCAGGGGCGTCAGCCGTTGAGGTCACAAATACTCCGGTGGCTCCGTTGGCAAATTCCATATAAGCCGTTACATCATCCTCCACCTCAATATTGTGCCATTTTGCCTCATGGCAGAAGGCTCGAACCCGCACCGGCATACCACAGAGCCACTGAAGTAAATCAATCTGGTGAGGACACTGATTCAGAAGTACACCGCCTCCTTCACCATCCCAGGTGGCTTTCCAGCTTGCAGCATCATAATAGCTCTGGGTGCGGTACCAGTCGGTAATTATCCAGTTCATACGCTTAAGCTGACCAAGCTCTCCGCTTTGAATCATTTCGTGCAGCTTCCTGTAGACACAGTTGGTTCTCTGGTTGAGCATAATGGCGAATACCTTGTCTGATTTATCAGCAGCTTCATTCATTTCCCGAACCTGCTTGGTATATACGCCAGCCGGCTTTTCGCTTATGGCATGCAGGCCATGCTCCAATGCATAGATTACAAATTCAGGATGCAGATAGTGCGGTGTGGCAATAAGTACGGCATCACAGCTTCTCGAGTCTATAAGTTCTCTGCCGTCATGGAAAATTGCCACCGTCTCAGGAAGATTTTCCTTTGCCCAGTCCAGTCTGCACTGACGCACATCTGCCACAGCGGTGAGCTCCATATTCGGTACCTCACCCCTCACTAAACTGTTTGCATGGTTGGAACCCATGCCTCCGATTCCTATTATTCCGAGTCTTACTTTGTTCATTGTTTTCCTTTCCGATTTCATCTGAAATCATATATTCTCATCATGGTATTCATTGTTTTTCTGACACCATACCAATCGTTCTGAAAAGGCTCTCCCGTGCCCAGTTTGCTGTAGAAATCCCTGATACAGCTCAAGTGTCCGTTGCCCCAATAGCTTTTGCCGATACCAAGGGGCTCTTCGCAGACAATTGTGCTTAATCTGCCGGTCTCATCCTTTACGGTTATAACCTTGTCAATTATTGTGATGCTTCCCTTCTCACATTGGAACTCCAATATTACCGGGGAGTCCGATGCATAGGCGGTTGATGCATAAAAGCAGGCCCTTCTGCCACCGTCAAATTCCATCCATGCTTCCACAGTGTCTTCCACTTCGATGATACCGGGCAGATGATGGTTGCTCATGGATGCCTTAACTGTAACCGGCTCATCAAAATACCGAAGCAGCAGATCAAGGGTATGAATGGACTGATTTATAAGGGCACCGCCGCCAGAGGTCTCCATTTGGCCTTTCCAGGGTGTGTTATAGTACTCCGCATCCCTCCGCCAGGTGACGAAGGCTCTGGCAGCCACCACATTCCCTAGTGTTCTGCCGACTATGAGAGCGTCTGTCTCTTCGATGGTTTTGTTGTAGCGGTTCTGGAAACAAAAGCCGATTGTTGCGTGATTTTCTTCGCTTATATTCCGTAGCCTTTCAAATTCGTTCATGGAGATAGCAGCTGGTTTCTCACAGAATACGGAGATGCCTTTCTTCATTGCGGCTATGGACATGGGTGCATGCAGATTGTGCGGGGTACAGACGTGGACTACATCCAATTCAGCTTTTTTAAGCATTTCTTCGTAATTTTGAAATACCTGAGCCTCCCCATTGGCAAAATCCTGAGAAAACTTTATTGCTCTTTTTGAATCAATATCTGATACAGCAGCAATCAGGACATTATCTATCCGGCTTAATGCCCACCCGTGGGTTGAGGAAATACAGCCGCAGCCCACAATTCCGACTCTTTTCATTGCTTCATACTCCTTCAATTGGTCTTTAGAATTGTTAGAATTATTGTAAAGCAAAATAAAAGGTGTTAATATGTACATATAATACCAAATTTATGCAATATAACGACTTGGTGGGGAAGATATTATGTCAGATAAAGCCACAATACAGCAGCAGGCAGCAATTCCTTATTTTGCTGTGAATGATTCATTTGAAATTGTATACCGCAACAACAGCACGTCCTGTCCGGTTATGCCCCATACACATAATGCACTGGAAATATATTTTACACTGACGGATTTGCCGGATGTACTGCTTAACGATACAGTCTCAAATGTTGCGAAGGGCTCGCTTATAATAATTCCTCCATATTATGTACACCAGTTGTACAATCAGAAGCTGACAGTCTACGAAAGATATATTGTGACTATTAATACATTCTGGTTAAATAATGTTTTTTCCTCGCATCCTGAACTGATACGGTATGCCAATCAGCCAAGCATTATTACGCTGACTGAGGAGAAGCAGATGACTCTTTGCGGCTGTCTGGAACATTTCCTAGAGAATAAGGATATGGTGGCTGTAAGAACCTATGCTGAATTTTTCTGTCTCTTAGACCTTCTGGACACAATAGTGCTTGAAGCAGATGCACAGGAACCTCATAGGCAGCTTACAATTTCACAGTCCCAGAAGACTGTAAATGATATCATTGCCTATATTAACGAGCATCTTACTGAGAATCTTACATTGACTGATGTTGCAGATTATTTTTTCATGAACAAGGATTACCTTGCCAGACTGTTTAAAAAACATACCCATGCAACTATTGGGCATTACATATCCATGCAGAAAATCAGTATGGCACAGGGCATGCTGGCAGAGGGGATGACGGTAGCCCAGGTTCAGGAGAAAATGGGCTTTACAAGCTACGCCTATTTCTTCAAATTCTTCAAGAAAATGACCGGAGTCTCTCCAAGCCGTTACCGGAACAACTTTTGTGAAGTTGCTTCTCCTGCCGTCGAAAGTAGATGTTTTTAATTTAATAATTGTCATCCTTTTCAAATAAGTTTATAATGATAATAATTATTGTTTTATAGTTATTCTGATGGGAGCAGGTGTGTGCCATGAACATAGTTGAGTATATCAGCATTTATCTTTTTCCGATGGCATTATTGCTGATAATTTTTATAAACAACATAATGAAATTCCGGCGTACCAGTGATTCAAGGCTTTTTGATGCACTTACGATTATTAATCTTGCACTGATGTTTACTGATATATTGTCCGGGGCGGCGAAAGTGCAGGTGGGCGAACGCATAACATGGAAAGTAGTATCAATTGAAGTGTTATGCATGGTGCTTATGTTGTTTGCATCTGCAATGTGGTCTGCTTATGTGTGCTGCCGCCTGTATCACAACAGCATACGAAGGCATACCTATATTCTTGTAGGCAGTGCAATGGGAATATGCACATTGGCTGTAAGCCTGGAGATTTTTTTCTGGGTGCGCCATTATTTTCTGATAGGTATGGAAAAGGTGCAGCAGCTTATATTTAAGTGTAATTTGGGATTGAGCGTGCTGGCGGTTTGTATGATGTTAGGAAGCTGTATTATGGCAATATGGTTTTACTGCCATGAGAAAATGAGGGAGGATAAGCAGGAATGCCTGTATCTTATGGTTTTCAGTGTTATCCCGATTGCCGGTATTGCGGTACAGAATATTAATATGTCGTGGAGAATGGCGGGTCCGAGCATTGCTCTGGCAATTCTGTATATATATGTCAGCATGCAGAATAAGAAGGTTATTACTGACAGCCTTACCGGGGTGAATAACCGCAGAGAGTTAGAAGCGCATATTGACAGGCGCACCAGACATCCTAATCAGACAGACTGGGGCATCCTTATGATTGATGTGGACAGCTTTAAGCAGATTAATGACAGGTACGGACACCATATTGGCGATGAAGCATTATGGGATGTGGCAGACATACTGAAATGCGCTCTTTCGAAGGAGAATGCTTTTATTGCCAGATATGGCGGTGACGAGTTTACAGTCTGTGTGGATAATAAAGATGGCGAATACATCCCTGAGCTGATTAACATGCTTGAGGATGAAGTTACCCGTTTTAATACCAAGAGCAAAAGGGTATACAAATTGTCTATAAGTATAGGAGGAGTAACGTGGGAGGAGTCGGGCAGGAATAAGGAAAATATGCTTAAGCTTGCCGACAGCAGAATGTATGAGATGAAGCGCAGAAAGGAGCAGGAGAGATGAGTATAGGTGCATATATCCAGACAAATATATTTCCGATTGCTGCTCTTATTGTGGTGCGTGCCAATATGCGTAAAAACATCTCCTATTCATGGAGGCAGCGTGACCTGTCGGAGATTATGCTGCTTACGGCATGGATAATGCTGTTTAATGTGATGGGCTGGATGCTTGACGGCATACCGGGGACTCCGGCTTTTGTTGCGCTATGGATTTGCAACACCGCTTATTATATTCTGATGGAGTTTATGGCATTTTTATGGCTTCTATTTATGTATGATAAGTTTACTGATGGAAACGGGCAGTTTGGTAAAAGTGTACTTCCCAAGGCGGTACCGTTTCTGATAGGGCTTGTCCTGCTTCTCGTGGCACCCTTTAAACCGCTTATATTCTATATTGACCGTACGAATCATTATGTGCGGGGAAGTATGTACTTAATGGGAACGCTGATTTCGGCAGGGTATATCACCGCTGCATCTATTTTGGCAGTGTGTGGATTATTCCGTGAAAAGACAGCAGAGGTAAAAGCAGAGTATCTCTGGCTGGCAATGTTCGGGCTGTTTCCACTTGTGGGAGGGATATTACAGACACTTTTTTATGGTCTTGATGTATTGTGGCCCCTTACAACGGTAGCACTTATTATGGTATACCTGAATATGCAGTGGCGAAGTGTGAATCGTGATGCCATGACGGGACTGTACAATCGGCATCGTATGGACCAGTACATCCAAAATCTAAGGGAGCAGGGGAGTAAAAACAGGACATTGTGCTACAGCATTCTTGATATTGACAGATTTAAGCTTATAAATGATAATGTAGGGCATCAGGCTGGGGATGAGGTGATTCGACTGGTGGCTGAGCAGCTCAAGAATGTATACGGCAACACAACCACATTTCTTGCCCGCTATGGAGGTGACGAATTTGCCATCATATCAAGGAATATGAGTGAGGATGAAATTGAGCGTTGTCAGAAGGAGCTGGAGCTTGCGGTGGCAGATATAATTTGGGGCAAAGGCAAAGGATGGCCCCTTGGCGTAAGTATAGGCCGTGCCTTTTACGGCGATGAAGAAAATTATGATATTGATAAGATCATGGAACTGGCTGATGCACGCATGTATCAGGTAAAACGCACCAAACATGACATTTGATTTGTCCAGGAGGAAATTATAATGGCTGATGAATTATTATCGAGAAAGGATATACCTGTGGAGCTTACATGGGACTTATCCTTAATTTATAAAACGGAAGACGATATGCTTGCTGATGCAGCAAAAATGGAGAAAATAACGGAACAGATTGCTAATACCTTCAAGGGCAGGCTTGATTTGCCGGAGCGTATCAACGAATGTCTTGATATGTACAGACAGGTAATTGAAATAGCTGTACTTATCGGTAATTATTGTAATTTGGCGGTTTCGGTGGATTACTACGACACTTACAATATGGAAAGAAACGGCAAAATAAACCGCAGAATTTCAGAATGCATGAGCCGGTTAAGCTTCATTGAGAGTGAGATTGTAATGCAGGAGGATAAGGTGATTGATGAGGCAGTGAAGGGCTCAACTGCCAATGCCAACTATTTAAGAAACATTCTCAGAGGTAAGAAGTACCTGCTTCATCCTGAGGTAGAGAAAGTTCTGGCTGCCATGAATCAGACCATTAATGCACCTTATGATATTTATGAGACAGCTAAGCTTGCTGATATGAAATTCCCTGATTTTACGGTTGACGGAAAAAGCTATCCGCTTGGATACTCACTCTTTGAGGATGATTATGAATATGACAACAGAACTGATGTAAGAAGGGCTGCATTTGCTGCATTTTCAGCTAAGATAAGGGAATATGAGAATGTGACTGCCGCAGCTTACAATGCACATGTTCAACAGGAGAAGATTATGTCAAAGCTGCGCGGATTCGACAATGTGTTTGACAGTCTTTTATTTAACCAGCATGTTGACAGGCCGCTCTATGACAGACAGATAGATCTGATAATGGAAAAGCTTGCACCGCATATGAGGAAGTATGCTAAGCTCCTTTGCAGGGTTCACAGGCTTGATAAGATGACATACGCCGATTTAAAGCTTCCTGTTGATCCTGATTACACCCCTAAAGTAACGATAGAGGACTCTAAGAAGTATATTGAAGAGGGACTTTCGATTCTTGGCGAGGATTATGTAAATATGGTTCAGACCGCATACAAGGAGCGCTGGGTGGATTTTGCACAGAACAAGGGCAAGTCCACCGGAGGCTTCTGTGCCAGTCCTTATGGGAGAGGGTCATTCATACTGCTAAGCTGGAACGGGAGAATGTCGGATGTGTTTACATTGGCTCATGAGTTAGGACATGCAGGACATTTCAAGGCTGCCAATGCAGCTCAGTCGGTTTTGGATGTTGACGTGTCTTCATATTTTGTGGAATGTCCGTCCACCATGAATGAGCTCCTGATGGGGCATTATATGTTAAAGACAAGCGATGATAAGCGTTTCCGCCGCTGGGTTCTGGCAAATATAATCGGTAACACCTATTACCATAACTTCGTTACGCATCTGCTGGAGGCAGCTTATCAGAGAGAAGTATATAAGCTTGTGGATGAGGGCGGAAGCGTACAGGTGGAGACTTTAAGCGGAATCATGCGGGATGTGCTCACACAATTCTGGGGCGATGCGGTGGAGCTTACCGAAGGAGCGGAGCTTACATGGATGCGTCAGCCACATTACTATATGGGGCTGTATTCATATACCTACAGCGCAGGACTTACCATTGCTACCCAGGTCTGTAAGCGTATTGAAAAAGAAGGGCAGCCGGCAGTGGATGACTGGAAGCGTGTACTGGCAGCAGGAGGAAGCAAAACACCTGTAGAACTGGCAACCATGGCAGGCATTGACATTACAACAGATGCACCACTTCTTGATACCATTGAGACTATAGGAAATATGATAGATGAGATATGTGAGCTTACTGAAGAACTTGAGAAGTAGGTAATAAAAAGGAGGCTATTAGCCTCCTTTTTTGTCGTGCGCCATGTGGCGCACGTTTTATCTTGTTGCGTTAAATACTAGCCAAGAATTGCCTTGTCATTGGTGAACTCTGTTCCGCTGGCAGCTTCGAACTTGTGAAGTAAATCCTCAACTGTGAGTTTTTTCTTCTCTTCGCCGCTTATGTCGAGTATGATATGTCCATCCATAAGCATTATGAGACGATTACCATAGGTAATGGCGTCCTTCATATTGTGGGTAATCATAAGCGTTGTGAGCTTGTCGCGTTCTACAATGAGCTGGGTGGTTTCAAGAACCTTTGCTGCTGTCTTAGGGTCAAGGGCAGCAGTATGCTCATCAAGAAGAAGGAGCTTAGGCTTTTTCAGTGTAGCCATGAGAAGTGTAAGAGCCTGTCTCTGTCCGCCTGAGAGCAGTCCAACCTTTGACGTGAGCCTGTTCTCCAGTCCAAGACCAAGAATCTTTAACAGCTCCCTGTATTCTGCACGTTCTTCCTTTGTGATTCCGGAGCGGAGTGTTCTTTTTTTGCCACGTCTCTTAGCAAGGGCAAGGTTTTCTTCGATTCCCATTGTGGCAGCCGTGCCCGTCATAGGATCCTGAAATACCCGTCCGAGGAAAACTGCACGTTTATGCTCGGGAAGTCTGGTTACGTCTGCTCCGTCTATGATTATCTGACCGCTGTCTACCTGCCATACGCCGGCGATAGCATTCATCATTGTAGATTTACCTGCACCGTTTCCACCGATTACGGTAACGAAATCACCATCATTAAGAGTGAGGGAGAAATCAACCAATGCTTTTTTCTCATTGACTGTTCCGGCGTTAAAGGTTTTGGATACATTTTTTAGTTCAAGCATTCGTCTTTACCTCCTTTTTTGAAGCAGGTTTAGAGAAGTATTTTGCCTTCCAGTATGGTATGGCAAGGAAGATGGCAACCACGATTGCTGAGAGCAGCTTAAGAAGGTTGGTGTCGATTCCGAGCCAGATAACTATCTGAAGTACAAAATAGTAAATAATGGAACCGAAAGCAACTGCTATAAGCTTTAATGCGAAATTCTTAAATACCTTACCAAATACGGCTTCACCTATGATGACTGCAGCAAGACCGATAACTATGGCACCGCGCCCCATCTGAATATCCGCAAAGCCCTGATATTGTGAAAGAAGTGCACCTGAAAGCCCCACAAGACCATTGGATATCATAAGGCCAAGTACCTTTGAAAAATTAGTGTTGATACCCTGTGCTCTTGCCATATTGCCATTACAGCCTGTAGCTCGAAGTGAGCAGCCAAGCTCTGTGCCGAAGAACCAGTACAAAATGGCAACAAGAAGAAGGGTTATTACCAGTACCACCAAAATTGTATTTTTATAGAATACAACGTCCCTTATATATCTTAGCGATACCAGTAAATCAAATTTATCTACATTGATAGCTTGATTAGACTTTCCCATTATCTTTAAGTTTACCGAGTAAAGACCAAGCTGTGTAAGAATACCTGAGAGGATTGCAGGAATTCCCATGAATGTATGTAAGATTCCTGTGACAAGCCCTGTGCACATTCCTGCAAGGGTAGCTACCAGAAGAGACACATACACATTGTGACCTGACAGCATCATCACGATACATACGGCGCCGCCCGTGCCGAGAGAGCCATCAACCGTAAGGTCGGCTATATCGAGAACACGGTAAGTAATATATATTCCGATAGCTGCTATTCCCCAGATAAGGCCTTGAGCGACTGCTCCGGGAAGTGCATTAATCAAGTTAAAAATATTCATATACACACTCCAAAAATATTATTGAATTGCCTCATATCCGTCAGGAATCTTAATTCCCAGTGCTTCGCAAAGCTCCGGATTGTATTTCTTTGTAAACTTTGGTGCATATTCTATAGGCATCTTTGAGATGTCTGCACCTTCAGTAAGTATCTTGACAGCCATCTTACCTGTAGCATATCCAATATCATAGTAGCTGATGGAAAGTGTAGCAACACCGCAGCCTGCACAGATACCTTCCTCGCCTGCTACAATGCCAATCTTGCCTTTACAAATGTTGTTGATTATCTCTGTGTTGTTGGCTGCTGTGTTATCTGTAGGAATGTAGAGTACATCCATTTCTGCAGCTGCATTGGTTACTACCGTAGAGATATCATTAGAATCAGAGAATGCGTAGTATTTGCAGGTATAACCCATAGCGGTAAGGTAACCGGCAACTGTATCTACCTGATACTGTGAATTGGCTTCTGCTGAGCAGTATACAAGTCCTACATTCTTGGCATCAGGGAAAAGTTCCTTAACCATATCTGCCTGTTCATTAAGTGGAGCAAGATCCGATGTTCCTGAGATGTTACCGCCTACGGTACCACTGAAATTATCAATGCCGAGAGCAACACCGTATTCTGTAACAGACGTTCCGAGAATAGGAATCTTGTTGGTGGCAGCAGCGGCAGCCTGAAGAGCAGGAGTGGCATTTGCCATGATAAGGTCTACATTCTTTGATACGAAATTGTTGACTATTGTTGAACAGGTGTTGGAATCGTTCTGGGCGTTCTGCTCATCAAATACAACTTTGTCGCCAAGAGCTTCTGTGAGGGCATCCTTGAAGCCCTGTGTAGCGGCATCAAGAGCCGGGTGCTCAACCAACTGGCAGATACCTACTGTATAGCCTTCCTTTTTTGCACAGCCTGCAAGGCCGAGACACATAACACCTACCAGAAGTGTTGCAATTTTTCTTTTCATTTTCATGATGGTTTCCTCCATTATTATTGGGCTATCATATTGTATGATGCCGTACTGTATTGATATAATAAATGCATGTGTTAAAATTATATAAGTTTAACGCATTAAAGTCAATTGGGAGAGATAGTACTTATTGGCTATTTTTCGAACTTTTTTCTATTTTTAATTGACTTTGGAAACTCAAAATTCTATCATTTTTGTGGTAGGGAGGACTAATATATGACGAAGAAACAACTGGCACTTGCCATTATAGACAGACTTAAAAAGGAATACCCTGACGCAGGTTGTACACTGGAGTACAGTGAGGCGTGGAAGCTGCTGGTAAGCGTAAGACTTGCAGCACAGTGTACGGATGCAAGGGTTAACGTGGTAGTGCAGGACTTATATGCAAAATTCCCGAATGTGAATGCCCTTGCAGAGGCTTCCGTGGAGGATATAGAGAAAATTGTTCATCCATGCGGACTTGGCAACAGCAAAGCAAGGGACATCAGCGCATGTATGAAAATGCTTAGGGACAAGTACAATGGTCAGGTGCCGGATGATTTTGATACATTGCTTGAACTTCCCGGAGTGGGGCGTAAGAGTGCCAACCTCATCATGGGTGATGTGTTTGGAAAGCCGGCTATTGTGACAGATACCCACTGCATACGTCTGGTGAACCGCATGGGACTTGTTGACGGTATCAAGGAGCCTAAGAAGGTGGAGATGGCTCTGTGGAAAATCATTCCTCCGGAGGAGGGCTCTGATTTCTGCCATAGGCTGGTGGAACACGGAAGGGCGGTATGTACTGCCCGCACAACACCTTACTGTGACAAATGCTGTGTCAAGGACATATGCGCATCTGCCTCCATTTCTTTGTAAAGAAGAATGCGAGCATACATAGCATTCCGAAGGTGAAGCTTATAGGGAAGCAGGCCATGATATAGCCGCCATCTATAAACCGATTGATAAAATATCCTACAGGAATACGAACCGCCCAAAGCATCAGAAAATTGATGATGGTTGGATAGCGGACTTCGCCAAGTCCGTTTACAAAGCTTATTATTCCGTTAAATACAGCGTAGGTCCATGTAAAAGGAAGGACTATGTGAACATAGCGTACTGCAATCTTGAGAACCTCAGGGTCTTTGTTGAACAGAGCGAGAATCGGTTCGCAAAAGACGGTGAGTGTTATGCCTGCTATGCAGGTGATGAGTCCGGAATAGAACGGAATACGCTTTACACCCTGTCTTAACCTGTCATATCTTCCGGCTCCCAGATTCTGTCCGGCGAAGGTTGTGGCGGCGGAAGAGAAGGAGGTTATGGCGACATTGGCAATACCTGTCACCTTGCCGGCAACGGAGCATCCGGCGATGAAGGTGGTACCCTGAGCGTTTACAAGAGTCTGCATCATAATGTGACCCAGGGAATACAGGGAATTGTTAAGACCCAGAGGCAGACCGACGCGGATTATATCAAGAAATACATTTTTGTCAGGTTTTCTGGGAAGCAGCTTGAAGCTGATTTCCGGATATTTCTTTTTTATGTAGATAATACTGCAAAACCATGATGCATACATGGCGCATGCGGTTGCCAGTGCGGCACCGGATACATCCATATGCAGACCGGCCACAAGAACAAGGTCCAGTACAATATTGACTATGCATGATATTATGAGAAAGAATAACGAGGCACGGCTGTCACCGACCCCACGCAGTATACCTGCGTTCATGTTGTAGCCCATGTTCCCAAGAGTGCCAAGAAACACAATATTGATATATGATACGGCATAGTCCCATGCATCGGCAGGAACCTGCATGAATTTAAGTACATACGGACTTACAAGTATTCCAAGAAATGACAGCGGTATTGCACATATGTACAGAAAGAAAGTGGCGGTAGAGATAACCCGCTTCAGACTCTCTGTATCCCCACGTCCGGTACATTGGGATACAAGTATTGAGATGCCGGTACCAAGTCCGAGAAAGATGCACAAAAGAAGTTCAACCGGCTGTGAGCTTGTTCCTACCGCAGCGAGAGAAGCGGAACTGCAGAAGTTACCGATAACAAGTGTATCAACTGTGCTATATAGTTGTTGCAGTACATTCCCGAGGCATATAGGAAGTGCGAACAGTACTACCAGTCGCATAATAGGCCCTTGTGTCATGTCAATTTTCTTCTTGTTACTCATAAGTATACTCCTTTTCCATAGCCTTATTATACAGCATACATAGAAATAAGCTACTGAATACTTGCTTTCATTTGACATGATGAGTATAATTATCTGTAATTGTGTAGTATTTTTAGTATTTGGAATGGAGGAGCATCGCATGGCAGCTTCAGGAGGTCATGAAGGGGGAAAGGATTTTTCAAAGGGGAAGATCTCGAACAATATTATAGCCCAGGCAATTCCTCTTATATTGGCACAACTGGTTCAGCTCTTATATAATGTGGTGGATAGAATATATATAGGACACCTTCCTGGGGCAGACAATCTGGCACTTACGGGAATAGGGCTTGCATTTCCTATTACAACACTGGTTGCGGCATTCACATATCTTTTCGGAACCGGTGGTGCACCGCTGTTCTCCATTGAACGGGGTGCCGGTAATAATGAGAAAGCAGAAAAAATCCTCGGCAATACATTTACGTTGCTTCTTGGGACTTCGTTTATTATCTTTGCACTTACTTATATATTCCGCAGACCTGTTTTGTACCTGTTCGGAGCAAGTGATGTTTCGTATGTATATGCTGACGAATATCTTAGAATATATCTGTTCGGAACAACCTTTTCCATGCTTTCAACGGGGCTTAACGGATTCATTAATGCACAGGGATTTCCTAAGGTTGGAATGATGACCACTGTTATCGGTGCACTGCTTAATCTCATCCTCGACCCACTTTTTATCTTTGTCTTTGATATGGGAGTAAGCGGTGCAGCACTTGCCACTGTAATAAGTCAGGGAGTTTCGGCAGTATGGGTGCTGCATTTTCTCATAAGCCGGAAAGGCAGGGCGGCATTTCACATAAAACGAAGCTGCCTGCGGCTGGAGGTTGGACTTGTACGGGATATCACAAGTCTCGGCACGGCAGGCTTTATCATGCAGGGAACCAACTGCCTTGTTCAGGTTGTCTGCAATGCCACACTTAAAGTGTACGGCGGGGACTTGTATGTGGGAATAATGACTGTAATCAACTCAGTCAGGGAAATTATGTCACTTCCGGTAAGCGGTCTTACAAGTGGCGCCCAGCCGGTTATAGGCTACAATTACGGAGCCAGGAGATATGACAGGGTAAAAGGCGGAATACGCTTCACGGCAATGCTTGGAATTATCTATACTGCCTGTGCATGGCTGCTTGTTCTGTTGATTCCAAGGCAGCTTATGGGAATATTTACTGAGGATGCTGAGACAATCAGATATGGGGCCGAGGCGCTTAAGATATATTTCTTTGGATTTGTGTTCATGGCATTCCAATTCACCGGGCAGGCTTCCTTTACTGCACTGGGGTGTTCCAGACAGGCGATTTTCTTTTCACTGCTACGCAAGGCGGTTATAGTGGCGCCACTTACCATAATTCTGCCATGGCTTGGGTTTGGAGTGAGCGGAGTATTCTTAGCGGAACCGATATCCAATGTAATCGGCGGGTTGGCAAGTTTCCTTACAATGTATATTACGGTATACCGAAAATTATAATAGAGCGGCACGACATGCCGCTCTATTATTATATTATACATGATTCAACTACAAATATTATTCAACGTCAACTACACGTATCATGTTGGTTGCCCCGGCAATTCCCAGAGGGAAACCTGCTACTATTACCACACGGTTACCGGACTTTATAAGTCCGGATGCCTTACACTTATCAATTACCTCGCTTATGAGGGATTCTCCGTCCTTCTGCTCTGTAACAAGCTGAGGTGTAACACCCCACATGAGTGATGTTTCGCGGCATACGCTCTCTTTGGTAGAGCAGCCTATAATTGCAATGTTAGGACGGAAGCCTGAAACCTTGCGGATTGTGCTTCCGCTTAAGGATACAGGGATAATTGCATCTGCTTTTATTATGCTGGCGATAGAGCAGGCAGCACATGCGATTGAGGATGCAAGGTTGCTTCCGTTATAATTAATTTCGAATTTTTCTGCAACTGCCGTCTTTTCAATCTCACTGCAGATTCTGCTCATGGTCTGTACTGCCTCAACAGGATAATTACCGGCAGCACTCTCTCCGGAAAGCATTACAGCGGAGGTCTGGTCAAAGATTGCGTTGGCAACATCGTTGACCTCGGCACGGGTAGGACGAGGATTGTATGTCATGCTCTCAAGCATCTGAGTAGCTACTATTACAAACTTACCTGCCTTAAGGCACTTGTTAATCATATCCTTCTGAACCAGGGGAACCTTCTCAAATGGAATCTCGACACCCATATCTCCGCGGGCTACCATAATGCCGTCGGATGCGGCTATAATTTCATCAAGATTAGCGACGCCCTCCTGACTCTCAATCTTGGCAATAAGCTTGGCTGTGTTTCCATATGCCTTCTGCATGCGGCGGACTTCCATGACATCCTCTGCACAGCGTACAAAGCTAAGAGCAAAAAAGTCAAATCCCGTCTCCATGGCAAACTTGAAATCGTCGGTGTCAACATTACTTAAGAAAGGAATGGACAGGTGAACCTCCGGAACATTGATTGCCTTGCGGTCAGAGATTACTCCACCATGGATAACACGGCAGATTATATCGGTGTCGGTTATCTCTTCCACCTTGAGCTCGATAATACCGTCATTGACAAGAATAGAGGTGCCAAGCTTCACATCATTAATCAGGTTCTGGTAAGAAATTGAGCCGATGCTGCTGTTACCGAGAATATCCTTGGTGGTCAGTGTAAATAAATCGTTGTCCTTGACGGTAACCTTGCCACCTTCAAAAAGGCGGAAACGAATCTCAGGTCCCTTAGAATCAAATAATGTAGCTACAGGGAGTCCGAGCTCCGTGCGGGCTTTGACTACCCTGTTATATCTGGTCAAGTGCTCCTCATGGCTTCCGTGAGAAAAATTAAAGCGGGCGACATTCATTCCGCTTGCCATCATTTTCTTAAGTATCTCTTCGTTGTCACAGGCCGGCCCCATGGTACACACAATCTTTGTTTTCTTTAACATTAAAATAAAAAGCCTCCTTATATATCTTGATATCTTTTATTATTGCCGGTTCATTATAACATATCAGCATTAAATCATACAAGTATCAAAAGAAGGAAGGCCGCTGATGCCTTTTGGCCACTTGCAAGCTACAGGGGGATGCGGTATTATAAATTATCGTTTATGTGACTATCCGGACGCCATTTTGCTGGCAGTTTACTATGCTGGACGCCGGTGTGCAAATATGTTTGCATCCGGACACGCTCTCGCTTGATTGCATGTGTTGCAAGGCAACACTTGCGCAGACGGTGCATAAGATGGCAAAATACGCCATCTAAGCACCGGCGGCAGCATACGTTGCTTTGCAACGTTTGGAGTCACGGCTTGCAAATCATATTTGCACACCGGCTGTGCTCTTACCATCCTGCCAGCAAAATGGCGTACGGGTAGCACACTAAACGATAATTTATAATGGAAAGGGACGGGAAAGAGAATGGGAATAAGAACACTTTGTATTTCAGATATTCATGTAGATATTAACAGGTCATATCCGGTTATGGAGGCATTGGCTGAGTATGCGATTCAGAAGGAAGCGGAATGTATTCTGATTGCCGGGGATATATGTGAAGATGTCTATAAGGTAAGGGAGCATGTGCAGTGGCTTAAGAAGCAGACCGGAGTACAGGTTTATTATGTGCCGGGCAATCATGACTTGTGGCATACAAAAGAGAGCAAAGTTACAACGGATGAAATTTATAAGCTGTATTGTGAGGATGAAAATTGTCTGTGCGGAAAACATGTGAGGGTGGGAAAGCATATTGTGCTGGGTGATGTCGGCTGGTATGATTACAGCTTCGGTTCTTCGGAATATACACGAAAGCAGTACGACAGCATGGAACATGGAGGAAGAGTGTGGCAGGATAAGTACTACAATGACTGGACAGTGGACAATACAGGAAGAAATGAGTGGTTCTTGGAGCGAATGAAAGGACAGTTTGAAAAAGCCGCAGAGTATATGCAGCAGAAGAATGACGGTGAAATACAGGGTATTGTCGTGGTGACGCATATGCTGCCACATAGGGCATTCACAGTTCCTGTTGACGATAAGCCTATGTGGAAGTTTTTTAATGCTTTCTTAGGAAGTGAAGCGTTGGGAAAGCTGTGTGAACAGTATCCTGTGGACTATGCACTGTGCGGACATGTACATTATAGGCATGAATTTACGGAAAAGGGAATCAGATATATGTGCCGCTGCCTCAATTATGCTTCTGAATGGTGGGGAAGTAAAGAAATACAGACGCAAATTGAACAGGCAGCAGGCTTTATAGAATTGTAGCATTACCCTTGGCTTTCAGCTCATATTTATGATTGTACATCATTCTGTCGGCACGACGTAGCGTATCACCGATATCATAATCCTGTTCCGAATCATACATGGTATAGCCGCAGGCAATATGGACTGAGAAAGCGTTGGAATGTGTACGGTTATATGTATCAACACTTTCAGACAATTTCTCGGCACATTCGGCGCATTGTTCAAGGGATACATTGTACATAATTGTACAGAATTCATCACCACCCATGCGATAGCAGTGACCAAGCTGTCCGAAGCTTTCTTCAATCAGCCTGGCACCTGCAGTTATATAGACATCGCCCTGTTCATGACCATAAGTATCGTTGCAACATTTCAGATTGTTAAGGTCGAACATTGCTATTATACAACCTTCAGGCTTAAATTCTTTTCTGCCGATATATTCCGCATATGCAGTACGGTTGTATAAGCCGGTGAGCTGGTCGTGATATGCAATTTCTTCATAGTGCTTTGCCTGTTTGCCGGCGGCCATAAGCTGTCTGGCATCGTTGAAGGAGGTTATGCTGAATACAACGATGTATACAAGAAAACCTAACATTCCCATGGAGGACACATATGAATTACCGCTGGCATAATATGTGATAACGTCAGCCAGAAGACCTATAAGGCATAGAACAATACAGATAAATGTCTGTTTAAGTTCCTTGCTCCAACCGCTGACTTTAAGTTCTCTGCAGAACATTGTAAATACAATGGGAATGACGCAAAGCATTACGATATGAATCATCCAGAGATTTTCACGTAAATCGCAAATACCCATAATCTGCAGGATAATCATCAATATAAATACGGAAATATTCGCTAAGCAGGGAATATACCATATTATATTGTGTTTGTCGATAAATATTTCTTTAATATACAGTACGAAAGGTATGGCAACCAGCATAAGGCTTAACATCGTGACATAGTTGATTGATATTGAAGCAGGAAAGAACATGGCAGTTGTGTCCATGTCGCTGAGCCTCCATATTCCGATAAACAATGAGAAAAAGCCCATCATAAGCATATTGGAGGCAAAGAGACCGTTGCGCAGATTGACCAAGGCAATAATGATGCCCAAAATACCAATGACTGTAGCAATCGTGCCTATGAGAGAAACCAGTATGTTAGGAAGTATGAGGCTTATATATATTTTCAATTCGGAACCAAAGTAAAAATCAGGGCAGATATCAATTTTGTTCTCATAAAGCGGGGTGAGGATTACCGTAAGCTCTTTGCCTGCGTCCTCCGGTCTGAGAAGAATATTGTTCCAGTGGGGACCATTTGTCTTGGAGAAAGCATTGCTTTTATCAGGCTTAAAGGAATATACCAGCTCGTCGTCTATGTATATCTCAACGGATTCATGGGTTGTAAAAAAGATAAAATGGGAGCCCGGAAGGAAGGTACTGTCTATTGTGAATAATGCAGTATTATATACGCCGAATGGGCAGTTCGCATCATCAACTGAGAGAAATTCTTCCGGAGCCATGGCAACAAAACTGCCGGAATCCCGTGAAGTATATATATCATTTTTAAGATTACAGTATGTATATATTATAAATAACAAAGCAATGAAAATACATATTGCGTATGCAATATAAATTGACTTTTCAAATTTGCTTC
>CAMAKT010000029.1 GCA_945836135.1 uncultured Clostridia bacterium
TTAAGGAGATGTATATGAATTTTTTACTGGATAAAACTCATTTTACGGACATTGATGCCGCCGAGAGTGGCTGTGTGCTTCTGACTAACGGACTGGGCGGATATGTAAGCCTCAACTGTGCCGGCGGAACATCGCGCAATGACCATTCAATATTCATGGCTGCAGTAAAAGCCCCCAATGTCCGATATAACATGGTTACCAATATTCTTGCCGTCCTTTCGGTGGATGGGAAGAAATACGACCTCTGCACCCAGCGGATGGCTGACGGCACATCCAGAAACGGCTTTTGCCATATTGACAACATCACCTATGGAAGCAATCTCGTATCATGGTGTTTTCATGCAGAGGACGTTGAAGTTTCCTATATGATTGTCATGCCTCACGGCGAGAATACAGTAATGATTTATTACCATATATACAACCCGTCCATGCATAAGGTAGAGCTTGAGCTTACCCCGCTGCTTAGATTTACACCAAAAAATGAGTCTCTTAAACCGGATGCACATTTTTCAATCAGGGAACAGCCTTTTTCCTGCGCTTCTTCCGCCAAGTCCGCAGTGTCTTCTTATATGATAGAGAACAATGGTCTTAATCTGCTCACGGCAACCGACGGTACAGTATCGGTTTTTGAGCCTGTTGTACATGGTCCTTTTATGTGGTCATTAGACACCCGTGACGGTAGAAATGATACCGGTATAGGAATTGCAAACCACCGCATAATACGCTGCACATCCGATTTTGACAGTGAATTCACTGTGCTCTACAGTCTGGAGCCTGCTGATAAAATAAGTAAAAAAACGGCTTGCGGTTTGACCAAAGCATTTGAGCAGGCGGTGCAGGCAGAGGAAGCGCGCATTAATGCACTTACCGATGCTTCCCCTCTTAAAAGCCCTCTCGGCAAACAGCTTACAATAAGCGCCGACGCCTTTATAGTTGACCGCGAATCCACGGGAGGAAAAACCATAATTGCAGGCTATCCTTTCTTTGAGGACTGGGGCCGCGATACCATGATTGCCCTTGGCGGTACCACCTTGGCAGCCGGACGTTTTTCCGAGTGTAAAAGTATACTGCGCACCTTCGCAAAATATGAGAAAAACGGTCTGCTTCCTAATCTTTTTCCCGAGGGTGGCATGACCCCTATGTATAATTCCGCCGATGCACCGTTACTTTTTGTTAACGCTGTATATGAATATATAAAATTTTCAAAGGATGAGGAATTTTTACAGGAATGTTTCGCTCCAATGAAAGAAATTATGGACGCATACGAAAACGGAACTGATTTTCACATAAAATGTGATTCCGACGGTCTTATCATGGCCGGTGATGATTTGGAACAGCTCACCTGGATGGATGTTCGTGTCGGTGATTATCTTCCGACACCGCGCCACGGGAAGCCGGTGGAGATTAATGCATACTGGTACAGTGCGCTGTGCTGTATGCATGAATTCTGTCTGAAAAAAGCCTCTGTTAGCGAAGCTTCTGCTGAGCGTGGGAACGTAGAGGAAACAGCAGCATACTATACCACCCTCGCCGATAAGTACGCCGCTATGTCTGAGCGCACACGAGAATCCTTTCTTGCCAAATACCCTGATTCTGCTTTGGGCTGCTTAAAGGATGTCTTAAACGGAACATACGAGGAGAACCAGATTCGCTGCAACCAGATTTGGGCTTTAACGCAGCCATTTACAATGCTTAACAATACTCTTCGCGAAGAGATTTTAGACACTGTTGAGCGAGAGCTGTACACCACAGCAGGGATTCGCACTCTCAGCATGAAGGACGAAAACTTCCATGCTGTTTATATCGGAGATATGGTCAGCCGGGACAGTGCATATCATCAGGGTACCGTCTGGACATTTCCGCTTGGTGCCTACCTCCGTGCAAAAATCATGCAGCTTCCGCACTATAATGCCGCCCGCAGGCAGGCTGAGTGTGAAAAGCTTGAATGTGCTTTTGAAGCACTTAAAGGATGGCTCTTTGAAGGATGTCTTGGACAGCTTGCCGAAATCTATGACGGCAAAGAACCTACCGTGTCAAGAGGATGCTATGCCCAGGCCTGGAGTGTAGGTGAGATTTTACGTGCCGTATATGATTGGGAAAATTATCAGACGCGCTGTGAATAGATTGTATTTATACTGATTTCGGAGGAACCCCTATGCAGGTTACGGAATTATTTGCATCAGAACTGGAAAAAGAACTTATCAGAAATCCTCATGGAAATTTAGACGATTTTCTGCCGGAACCACACAGTTCACTACCCCAGATTCAGGAAAATCTCTTATATATATGCGCCAGCGGCAGACGTATTCTCAAGCAGATGGAACAGTACGCCTTCAGCAATCTTGATGGCTATATGCTGCTTCGAACCCGTGAAGGCAGCGGTATTATTGAAGTGACCGGCGACAGTTGTACCCTAAAAAAAGATGACCTTCTGTTCTGGGACTGTGAAGACTTTATACAAATGAAGTCCCTGACGCCGGAATGGCATATTGATATTATGTTTTTTAACGGTGCCTCTGTAACTACATATTATGAGGAAATATGTAAGATGTCATTTCCTGTCTTCCATATTCCTCAGGAGACATTCAGTGAATGTCATTTTTCCGAAGCTATGGCAATGGGTTCAGTGATAACCGTACACCATGCATTTATGGAGCACCGGCTGCTTACTAATCTTCTGACCGATCTTATTACAGATATCTGCATGACACACGACACTCGGAAAGGCAAAGCCGTGCCTGCATATATCGACGAGCTCAGACGACTGTTCACCAACAACTGTGAAGTAGACTATTCCATGGATGAGCTTGCTGCCCGTTTCCATGTCAACCGTTACAGAATGACGAGGGAATTTTCCCGATTCGTAGGTATGACTCCTTTAAAATATCTTAATAACATAAGAATAGAACAGGCCCGTGCTTTGCTTGAAAGCACGAACCTGTCCATCGGAGCAGTAGGTGCCGCTGTGGGCATACCCAACTCCACACATTTTATCAACCAGTTCAAAACAAAGCTCGGAGTAACCCCCCAGGCATACAGAGACGGCTACCGCGCCTTCCGTGAGGTACGATAGCCGTCGTATTTCTTATTAAATCAGAGCAAATCAATTTCTATGATACCAGAAGGCCAAGCAAATCAAACACATCGCCGGTAGAATCCGGAGACTTTTTTATCAATATGGTATGCACCGTGCTCTCGCCCGATGTGTATACCTGTGTGGCTTTAATTGCATTTCCCCAGCCTCCGCTAAAATCTGCATCTATGGTCTTAACATATTCTCCGTCTATGTATATATCAAACTGACCACTCTTCCCGTCCACGGTAGCATAATACAAGATGCCCAGATTGCGAAAATCCGCCGTTATCTCAAGCCCGCCATCGCCATTGCTGCATTCCCAGCCGTAAGCATACTGCGTGCATATTCTTTTCTTCTCAAAGCTTCCCATACTGTCCGCATCCGTATTGGCGGAATCAAGAATCCTCGCATCAAGATATGTGTCCTTTGTGATTGCCGATGCCGTAAATTCATCCGGCTCCTCATAGGAATCAAGCTGTGCATATACATTGTTCATGTACTTCCATATAATCTCTCCGGCAATGGCATGTCCCAGCGCAGACGGATGCACCACATCCCCCGACAGCTCCTCCGCCGTATACACCTTCTGCTCCATCATGTCATTAATCAGGCTTGTATAGCTTAACATCGGAAGTTCATAGCCAAAACCTATAAATACATGGCTTCCCTGTGCCGTTGTCCCGTTTGTCTGCCCCATATAAAGAAGCATAACGGCAGGACTGCTCTTAGAAAGAAGAATCTTGCGGACAAGATTATCGTATGTTTTCTTATAGAACAGAGAATCAGCATCATTTACTGAGAATTCCACCAGTACCAAATCCGGCTCATAGTCCAGCACATCTGCCTGTACACGGTGTACTCCAAGATATGAATCCGTTCCGCCTATACCCGCATTGATAAATTCAAACTCCGTATCAGGGAAATTATCCTCCCACCACCGGAAAAAGATATCGGCATAGGGCATCCTAAGCTCTGTCTGTGAATCAATACTTCCCTTAGAGATAGTTCCCTGTGTGATGGAACCTCCGATGCAGGCAATAACAACCTTCTCCCCGGCTTCGGCCTTCTTCATAACTGCCGCCAGCGCCCTGTCATCACAGCTTGGCCACTGATCGGCAACAGCATACAGTTCCTCGGAAACATAATCCGTAAGCGACGGAACCACAGTCCTGACATTCTCCTCTGCTTGGGAACCAGTTTCCAAATCAGAATAATTCTCCGTTGTGTCCATCACATCTGCGGATGCATCATTGTCCGGTGAACCATTTTTACTGCAAGCCGTCGTAAGGACAAGTGCTATAACTATGAGCATTGCCTCCACAGCCTGTACTGTTCTCTTAATCATTCCGTCCCTCCAAAAATAAAAGTCAATTCTTTTTCGGCATTCTTCCGCAGGACTTTTTCTCCGTACAGTATCCGTATTTTTCACACTTTGGCTTAAAGTAGTTGTCCACAATATACTTCCATTCGTCGGACAGTTCTGATAATGTCTTAGCAATATCGTTAAAGAGCTGGCGATACTCCCAGTATGCCCTTGTGCACATCCTCTGACCGCTCATGTCCACAAGATTGCGAAGATTGCGCTTATCTACAATCTTCGTGCTCATGCCAAGGGGAAGAAGCATGGCAGCATCCTCTCTCGGTATACTGCATTCACCCTCAAGATATTTGCAGGTATCACTAATATTCTGCATCATAGCACAGTATTTTGCTGCGGCCTCAGGATTAGCCGCAATCTTAGGCGGAACCACATATTCGAACTTATCGTAATTGATATATCTCGTGCTTGCCTGAAGCCTTGTCGGTGCTCCTCCGAGATGAGTGTACCACTCTCTGATTACTCTCGCAGAGTATCCGTCAATGACCATCTCAACATTGACATATTCCATCACCCTGCCATGCCCTGATGTCAGACAGTCAAGCCCTCTCTTGTAATTCTTCTCCTTATCAGTAATATCAGCACCCCAGCACACCCCGGCGCGCTGTCCCATAAGGCTTATAGGATTCCTGGTGGTTTCCTCTAAAATTGTTATTTTTCCCATTATAATTTCTCCGGATATTTTTTTACGGCTGCTTGTAAATATCATTTACAACGCTTCTCTTTTCTCCCTTGGTGAAGGCAAGCAGATTGAGGTACACTTCATTTACAAGTCTCTGCCTCGTCTCGCATGGTGCCCACGCAATATGCGGTGTAATAATAAGCCTGTTGCTGTCCTTAATGCCCATAAGAGGATTGTCCTTTGCAATCGGCTCCACCGATACCACATCAAGGGCTGCAGCAGCTATCTTGTTCTCCGCAAGTGCCTCTGCCAGCGCCCCATCGTTCACAATCGGACCTCTGCCCACATTAATCAGAACCGCCGATGACTTCATTTTATCAAAAGCAGCGCCATCAATCAGTCCATTGGTTGCAGCGTTAAGCGGCGCATGGATTGATATAATGTCAGAAGTACTTAAAAGCTCGTCAAAATCTACTCTCTCATAGTCGGAATTGCTGTTTTTTCCCGAGGTGGAATAATAGATTACTCTGCATCCGAAAGCTTCTGCAATCCGTGCTACGCCCCTGCCAATCTCGCCAAGGCCTATAATTCCCCAGGTCTTTCCCTTAAGCTCATAGAATTTCCTGTCAAAATGAGTAAAACAGCCGCACTCCGAATATGCTCCCGACTTCACAAAGTCATCATAGTATCTGAGCTTCTCGTATACATAGAAGAGAAGCGCAAATGTATGCTGTACAACCGCGTCAGTGGAATAACCCTTTACATTGGTTACGGTTATTCCCTTCGTGGCCGCATACTCAAGATCAATATTGTTGGTTCCCGTGGCATTAACTCCGATATATTTAAGCTTTGGGAGAGCATCTATCTCCGCCTTGCCAAATGCCACCTTATTGGTTAGTACCACATCCGCATCCTTGGCTCTGTGTATCACCTCGTCCGGCTGCGTATTCCTGTATCTTGTGACACTTCCCAGACTCTCAAAAACACTTAAATCCACATCATCCCCTAGAGCTGATGTATCAAGCATGACAATATTCATAATTGTTGTATCCTAGAGTCTCTTTAAAAGCTCTTCCCTTTCCTTCTCGTAGCCCGGCTTGCCAAGAAGAGCAAACATATTCTTCTTGTAACTCTCAACGCCCGGCTGGTCAAACGGATTAACACCAAGCAGGTAACCGCTTATTCCGCAGGCGAACTCGAAGAAATAGAACAACTCGCCAAGGTAGAACTCATTCTGCTCCGGTACATTAACCATAAGGTTAGGAACGTTTCCGTCGGTGTGTGCAAGAACTGTTCCGTTCATAGCACTCTTATTGACAAAATCAACGCTCTTTCCTGCAAGATAGTTAAGTCCGTCCAAATCAACAGGCTCCTCATTTATAACAAGCTCTCTTCTTGACTTCTCGATATTGATAACTGTCTCAAACATCACTCTTGAACCGTCCTGTATGAACTGCCCCATGGAGTGAAGGTCTGTGGTGAGGTCAACTGCTGCCGGGAACAGACCCTTATTGTCCTTGCCCTCGCTCTCGCCGTAGAGCTGCTTCCACCATTCGGATACATAATGCATGCTTGGCTCATAGTTGGCAACTATCTCCACAGACTTGCCTTTTCTAAGGAAAATATTTCTTACTGCAGCATACTTGAGTGCATCATTGTCCTCAAACTCATTCTCAAGAGCTCTCTTTCTTCCGCTTGCTGCACCCTCCATAAGCTTGTCAATATCAGCTCCGCTGACTGCAATAGGAAGCAGACCTACCGCTGTAAGTACAGAAAAACGTCCGCCTACATCATCCGGCACTACAAAAGTCTCGTATCCTTCCTCTGTAGCTAATTTCTTAAGGGCTCCCTTAGCCTTGTCCGTGGTAGCATATATTCTCTTAGCCGCCTCTGCCTTGCCGTACTTCTTCTCAAGCATCTCCTTAAACACACGGAATGCAATGGCAGGCTCCGTTGTCGTACCTGACTTGGAAATAATGTTAACGGAAAAATCTCTGTCGCCGATAGTATCCATCAAATCGCAGATATATGTACTGCTGATATTATTTCCTACAAAATATATCTCCGGTGTCCTGCGTACTTCCTTGGAAACGCTGTTGTAGAAGCTGTGGCGGAGGAATTCAATTGCTGCTCTCGCACCAAGATATGAACCTCCGATACCTATTACCAACAGCACATCTGAATCTGACTGAATCTTCTTAGCTGCTGCCTTGATTCTAGTGAACTCGTCCTTATCATAATCAACAGGAAGATCAATCCACCCCAGGAAATCATTCCCTGCTCCGGTCTTTGATACAAGCGTCTGCTTGGCATCTGCCACAAGCTTCTTCATGTATTCCATCTCATGCGGTTTTACAAAACCTGCTGCCTTTGAATAATCAAATGTTACCTTACTCATTCTTCCCATATCTCCTTTTTCTTTTATTTTATACTAGGCAAGATACTCCTTTAGTACCTCTTCTATCAACTGCCTCTGCTCTTCACTGATTGCAGCGACCTGCGATTCATTGACCTTTTTCGCTTCAGCAACTGTATCTGCCTGCATATCATTTTTATTATAATCTTCCTTCGGCTCCGTTTCCACTACTTTTTTATCAAAAGTTAAAATATTATCAAAGTAATCCACAATGTTGATAACTACCTGCTGTTCTTTTCTCTCGACATCCTCAATTCTGCCCACACATGAAATGGCAATGGCGCACACACAGCCATAGGCAGTATACCATACATTGCCGTTAATAACGCCTCCCACCAGCCCTAACATAACACATAAAAGTTGCACCAGCCATGCCATCTTAAGATAATCCCTGATTGGCAGATTCAAATATTTATAACGCTCCATATTTTTCTGAACAAAAGCATAGGTATTGCTGACATTCACATTAATCCTCATGCCGTTCTCGCGCCTGAGCTTAATCTGTTTGATAAACGGGTGGTTGGATGTGGTCATCGATGCCGTCTCATTACAAAGCACCGTAATTCCTTTACCCGCCATATTAAAAGCCACACATCCGAACAATCCCGTCACTGCAATGAGAATAATAAATGCATTCTGCTCAATCATCCCGATAAATTCCTGCAATAAAATCCGCCTCCTTGTCATTAACTAAAATTATATTAGCTCTTCTCCAAAATATACCCAAGAGGGAATCATATTTCATTTATCAACAAAATCTGAGCAAATACGACTTAAACTCTCTGAATCAGATTTACCATAAGCTTAACCGAATGTTCAATTGCTTTGCGTTCAAACTCACTATAATCCATGGAAGCACTGTCATCCGCCTTGTCAGAAATAGCGCGAATTATAAGGAACGGAATTCCGTTAAGATAAGCAGCCTGTGCAATCGCTGCGCCTTCCATCTCCGTACAGCAGGCATCAAATGTATCTATAAGCCTCTTCTTTGTGTCCTTATCCGTAATAAACTGGTCTCCGCTTACTACTCTTCCTTCAAATACCCCAATCTCAGGAACCGCCTCTGTGCAGGCAGCCTTAGCTGCTTCTACGAGCTTCTTGTCCGCGACAAACACCGATACAGGCATCCTTGGAATAACTCCCGGTGCATATCCGAAACCAGTTGCATCCATATCATGCTGCAGCGCATCTGATGATACAACAATATCTCCGATATTAATCTCATTCTTAAGCGAACCTGCAACGCCGGTATTTATCACCGCATCAACATGATAAATATCAGCCAGTATCTGCGTACATACCGCCGCATTCACCTTACCGATACCGCTTCTTACAACAACAGCCTCCCTGCCGTTTAACATTCCTTTCTTAAAAACCATGCCGGCAATCTTAGTACTCTCCACACCCTCCATCATGTCGGCAAGTGCAAGCACCTCCTCTTCCATTGCACCAATAATTCCAATCATCGCATCAAACCTCCAAATAAAATTTTTATTAATTATACCACTTCCCCATTTATTATGCTATAATACATTTCACGATATAAAATAATAAAGATTGGAGAGAGAATTATGGTATACAAACCAACAGGTGTATGTTCAAGAGAAATCAATATTGAATTAGACGGTGATACTATCAAATCCGTTAAATTTACCGGCGGCTGCTCAGGCAATACCCAGGGAGTTGCTGCGCTTGTAGCAGGCATGAAGGTATCCGATGCCATTGCACGCTTAGAGGGAATACGCTGCGGCATGAAGGAAACCTCCTGTCCTGACCAGCTTGCAAAGGCGCTTAAGCAGGCTATCCAATAACTTCCATAGCTTCAGGAGATTGTTATGAAAAAGATTATATTGACCGGCGGAGGAACCGCCGGACATGTCACACCCAATATAGCCATGCTTCCCATGTTAAAGGAAGAGGGGTATGATATATCCTATATCGGCTCATATAACGGTATTGAAAAAAAACTCATCACCGAACAGGGAATACCCTACTACGGAATTGCCTCCGGGAAGTTACGACGTTACTTAGACCTTAAGAACCTGACTGACCCTTTTCGCGTCATCAAGGGATATTTTCAGGCCCGTAAGCTTATAAAGACCCTTAGACCGGACGTAGTATTTTCCAAGGGCGGCTTCGTGTCTGTTCCCGTTGTTCTTGCTGCCCATAAGAGCCATATCCCTGTCATTATCCACGAATCGGATATGACCCCGGGACTTGCAAACAAGCTCTGTATACCTTCTGCGTCGAAGGTATGCTGTAATTTTCCTGAAACAGTCTCTATGATACCGAACAATAAGGGAATTCTTACCGGTACACCCATACGTGCCGAGCTTAGTGAAGGCAATCGTCAGACAGGACTTGATTTGTGCCATTTTACGTCAAGCAAGCCCGTAATTCTTGTAATGGGCGGAAGCCTCGGAGCACTCCATGTAAACGAAGCAATAAGAAGTATTCTTCCTAGTCTGCTGGAGCGCTTTCAGATTATCCATCTTTGCGGTAAGGGTAAGGTTGATGAGAGTTTTTACTCCACAACAGGTTACTATCAGTTTGAGTATATTGATAAAGAGTTAAAAGATTTGTTTGCCGCTGCCGATATCGTTGTGTCACGTGCCGGTGCCAACGCAATATTTGAACTTCTGACACTGCATAAACCGAATCTTCTCATTCCTCTTCCGGCAGGTGCCAGCAGAGGTGACCAGATACTCAACGCCAACTCATTCAAAAAGCAGGGCTTCTCAATGGTCCTTCCTGAAGAAGAATTGACAGATGAGTCTCTGTACAACGCAATATGCAGCCTTTATGAACACCGGATGGACTACATAAAGGCAATGAAGACCGCCTCCGTCAATGACTCCATCCGGCAGATTGTATCACTTATTAACGAAGCCTGTCTCTGATAAGAGAAGCTGTATTTTCAAGCTCACCGTCAGCAGGCTTTCCCGGCTCCCAGCCGATTTGTACTTTGTCATTATTATATCGCGGAATAATATGAAAATGCAGGTGCATAACAGTCTGACCTGCTGCCTCTCCGTTATTCTGCACCACATTGATTCCGTCGCAGCCCATAGCCTCTTTAACCGCCTTTGCTACCTTAGCAATCACGCCCAGAGCCTTAGCTGCGGTATCGGAATCCACGCAAAGCAGGTTATCCGAGTGATTCTTAGGGATTACAAGAGTGTGGCCCGGTGCCGCAGGTCCCAAGTCGAGAATCGCCTTAAAATCTTCGTCCTCGTACACTGTGGCAGAAGGGATTTCTCCCGATGCAATTCTGCAAAAAATACAATTTTCTTTTTTCATATTGATAAATCTCCTTTTTTGATATAAATTATCATAATAGAATATTTCAGTAACAACCTCAGGAGGTATGTATGCTCTCGGAAAATGATAAAGAAATATTATCAAAATTACAAATTGATAATCCTGCTGCGTATGATATGTTCATGAGACGTGAAAACGAGCACCGCGAATTAGTCAAAGCAGGCTGCCACGATTTGCGCAATATTGTAACGTTGATAAGCGGCTCCTATCAGCTTCTTTGTCTTACGCATTCCGAACTCAAATGCGATTCCCGTTTTATGCAGATGGGCGAAGATATTCAAAGTCTTGTCAAGGCATTTAATGACATCGCCTCTTTCCGATATGCATCCACTCTCAAACCCTCACCGGTTGCTCTGTCCTCCGTTGCGGATATGCTGAATGAATATATCGACGCTCGCTATCCGCATGATAAAGAGTATATACATATCGATTTATCAGGCACCGATGAGACGATTGCTTTGGATTTTAGTCGTATAAGCTGTGCTGTATGCTGCCTGATAAACAACGCCATAGAGGCCTCCGACTTTATTGCCAATCCTGTATCGATGGTTCTTGTAAATATAGGCACAGAACTGTCATATAACCAAAAATACCTTACCTTTGACGTGACCAATATGGGCAGCGCTCCTGCTGCCGATATAACCGACAGTATGCTTAAACCTTTTCATTCCGACAAATCAGGGCACCTTGGTCTTGGTCTTGCCATTGCCAATGAAACCGCTGCTGCCATGAACGGCACTCTTGAATGGACACATCAGGACGGTATTACCTGCTTCACCCTCTCAGTTCCATACCTGTAAACTAGAAGCTGAAGCATTGGTCCAACATACGGATATTCTTAAAATTACCTCTGGCTGTCATGCTTCCCGCCATAAAGGCACCCTGAAAAGTCTGCTTGCCTTGCACAATCTTTTCAAGTGAGGCATTGTCCATACGGCATACAACCTCAGCATCATCAAGCTGCCCGAAGCGGCACTGTATATCATTATTGTTAATTTCAAGAACCAGTGATTTATTCTTGTCATTAATATTAATCAGATAAGTGGCTCCAAAATCCTTCTGTGGAACGAACTTTTCCTTAAACAAACCTACATATCGCTCAATTCCGCCCTTGTCCTCTTCATCCAACAAGTCCTTGAACATTCCGGCAAGCTCTTCTATATCTTCCTTCTGCTTCTTAATATACATATCATCAGCCGCATATTTCGACAGTTGCTCCGATTCCTGAGGTGTAAGTTTGATGGTGTCGCTCACGATATTACTTTTAATGGCATTATTGCTTGATGGCAGTGTTGTCATCTTCTGCGATACTGTTCTGTATATCTCCTCAGCTTTCTTTTCAATAATCTCAATATATTCAGGATTGATCTCAAAGTCCACCGGTTCCGCCACATAGGCGCACAGGCCATTGCAGCATTTTCCTCCAAGCAGCTCCCATGCATTGGACAATGATAACATTGCCTCCTTCTCTCCCGACGCTCTCGACATTACTACCGGAAACATATACACATTGGAAAGTCTGGTCTTGTCCGCATACAGCCAGCAAGCGTCCAAAAACTGCAACATATATCCACCTATTCCGTACCATTCCACTGTGGTGGCGAGAATAACTGCGTCCGCCTCCTTTAATGTCTGTGGAAGTGTTGTTATGGTATTTTTCATCTCAAAAAGATTATACTTATCAACATTAACTCTCAGTTCCTTAAGAACATCCGTGATTCTGTTAAGCACACCTATTGTCGGGTCATCCACCAGACCCCTTCCGCCATAATATATATTTACCTTCATAGCACAGTCCCCTTCCGTCTTCTATATATAATCATAGCCAGGATTATTCCTGCCACAAGTCCTCCTATATGTGCGCTGTTGCTGGTCGTTGCACTCTGTATTCCCAGATATATACTTAAGAGAATATATATCCCCAGCTTAACTGCCGTCAAATCTTCCAGCTTGCCTCTATTCACAATAACTATATAAAATAAGGCACCAACCACAGAAAATATAGCTCCTGACGCACCGACGCAGCACACGTTGACATCCATTATGTCATAGCAGAACAAGGCTGCCAGATTAGCAAGTAATCCTCCCGCCATATACATAATTAAATATTTCGTATGTCCTACCGCACGCTCTAAGTTATCTCCAATATACCACAAAACAAACATATTGTTAAATAAATGCGAAAAACCCGCATGCATGAACATGGAGGTAAATATCCTGTAATACTCACCCTGTTCTTTCACAAGGTCTACATTCAAAGCGCCCTTGCGCAGCATATACAGGGAATTCTCCGTGCTTCCCTTCGCCTCTAACAATATATATACCACAATGTTCGCAAGAATAATAATCCAGTTAATATATGCCGGCACCCATGGTCTGCTTTCATCCCTATGCCTTATTCGAGGCATCCTGCCGCTTCGTTCTTCCTCTAAAGCTTCCCTGAGGTTTAGAAATCTCTCAGGCTGTCCCTCATATATAATAAGCTTGCCTGAAGACAAATCCACAAACCATACCGGATCACACGCCTGCAGGTTGCGCTTTGACATCCCAATATTGAATGTACATATAACATTAATCAGGCGGCAGTTGTACACTCCCTTCTGTGCAAAAAAATGCCTGACATTCCTGTCCTGGCTGTCAATCATATCCGGATTGATTCCCGGAAGTGCAGCCTCATTCCACAAAAGAACAATATAATTATAGTCCTCTCTTGGGCAAAAAGCCATCTTCACAGCCTCATTGCTTGTCCCTGCACCTTTAAATCCTGCATATTCCGCTCTCGTACAGCACTCCTCAAATGTCATAGGTCCACTGCCTCCATACAGGCTTTTTTCCAAGCCATCATGTATATAGCTTATCATTATTAATCTGAGGTGTCAATTAATTCAAATCTGCTTTCAGCAAGCCTTATTACATCTTTGTTCCTTACAGGGCACAGCTCATACACAGTAAGTCTTCTGTCATTAACCCATGTACCATTGGTCGAATTCATATCTTTAATAAAAAACATTTCCCCTTCCCTGCTTATTCTTGCATGAAAACGGCTTATTCCCTTATCCTTAATAACTATATCTGCCTGTGCTCCGCTGCCTATACTCAAAGGACTGTCATTCAGGACAAACTCTTCTGCGCTCTCTCCTTTTCTTCCCATTCGCCGCAAATATGCCATGCTCCTGCTGGTTATCAGCATGGTAGGCTCCTCTTGGTCAGCTTCATTGCTCTCGGCAACGGCAATCACCGGCAATGCCATTGTACATGGTACAGCAGTATCCTTTGTATGTATTGTCGCTTTGTAACCCCATCTTCTGTATAACAAAAAAACTGCGGCAACTGTAAGCGCAAATGTGATGACGGCTGCCACAACGCCCGCCATCGCTGCGGCGATCAAGACCATACCTGCCACAATAGCTATAACTGCCACTACCACTTTATATGAAATTATTCTTTTCTCTGTTTCCTGCTCTTCAGATATGTATTCAGGAAGCACATCCTTGTTAATCTTCTCCTTAAGCTCATACTCCAATGGGCGCATATTCCCCGAGGTTTCTTTATACCATTCCTCCGCCTCAACAAGCTGCTCTACATTGTCAAATACATCGGCTATGGATATCTCTTCCTGACACACCCTTTTGTATAGCCCATATCCTAATATCACCGCATTCCGATCCCTGTGGTCAAGCCTGCTTAATATAAACTCAAATACTCTTTTTAGCCCACTTCGAGCATCTCCTGCCATGCCGGAATTATATACCAGGCTCCATGCATTTTCCGATACTGCACAGAAAATATATTTCTTATCAAATACAATTCCGTCCAAATCAAGCATGTACCTGTCCGCAACCGCAATTATCTCCCTGATAAATCCGGCAAAGTAGCCGATATCCGCTGCTGAAAACTCCTTTGTAAGATACATTTCCTCCAACGGAATCCTACCGGAGATATCGTACAGATAGCATACCTTGTTGTTTACATTTACTGAATGCATGCTAAGTAACCCTTCAATAGTGTTGTTTTCAAGCATTTTCATCATGTAATCCGTTCCACTGTCTTCAATCTCCGGTATGACTTTAAGATAGTTTTTATTCATCTCCCTGACAAACTCAATCATAGCTATCCACTATCCTTTCCGCATGGTTCAGAAGAATATGAACCATCCTCACCAGTGTACTGTTCTTAATACGACTTTTGCTTTCATTCACAAGCGTCTCTGAATAAGTGCCCATCAGAATACTCCCGCGGTATTCCGATACCAGCCCTCTTATATACGCCCTCTTTATTTCCTTTTTTTCATTTCCTATATCAAACGGCCCTCCGTCTACAATCTCCTTGATATCTATGACTTTGGCTGCCGGACTGTAACTGTTACTTACTATATTGTTCTCCTTAACTGCAAGATATTCACACAGCATATTAGACACGACAATATCATGCATATTAAATCCGAACCGAATAATCGCGAAAATGACAAACATAACTATTGGAAATACCAACGAAGCCTCTACCGTGACAGAACCTTTTACATAGTTTTTCATGCTAACCTCCATCCGTAACATCCAAAGACTACGCCTGCAATATATATGGTAAAAGCATAAAATAACCTGCAGTCACAAAAGGAACATATGGCATTTGTGAACGCCACCCATGCTTTTTTCTAAAAACCCCCACAACACCTACAATTCCTGCTACAAGCATGGAAAGCCACAGCACCCACAACGCTCTCACCGGTCCAAGACACACACCAAGAGCGAGAAAAACCGCCGCGTCTCCGTATCCTATCTGCTGGCGTGACACAAAAGCCATTAACAGAAGTATTCCTCCTACGGCAGCACCTCCTGCTATATCTGATGCTTTTACCCCATATATACCCACATTAAGCGCAGCACCCATAATTCCTGCAGCTGCCACAGGCCAAATATGAATGTATTTCTTTTTGATATCAACAACACTTTCATAAATCAGCATTAAAATAACTATAATGTATACTATCATTGCTTTTTACCTCTTATTTGTATATATTGTCTCTACATAAACAATCTAGTTTCCGGAACGGCATTTTGAACATAGCTGCCTGCTTCCGACCTCATCCAATGTCACTTCAATAATATTATGATATATGTTATGACAGTTTTTATCCTTATGATAGCGCTCACCATATCTTGATATATATACAGTACTGTCTCCGGCAAGCCCCATGCAGCAAGATGAACAAGGATAATACTTCCCACCGGATGAATTACGTTTGTTTCCTATATCGCTGTACCGCACAGCCGTCAGCCGCACCGACAAATATGTACAATCCCTGTATGTATGGTATACAGTTCCTGACCCTGTAATATAGACTGTCTCTGCATCTGCTGCCTCTTCCTCCGATACCGGCACTCTGGTACTTCCCGTCCACTTTCCGGTTCTGGCTCTGGACACCATATCAATGCTTCCTATTCCAAACAAATCATACGCCGGCTGCAGCCGGTAATACAGGGTCACATCTATATTCTCTGATTCCGTCCACGGCATTATAAGAACGCTTATGCCATCTTTTCCGCCTTTAATCCATGGATTATCAAAAAAATCATCCCCCAGTTCATTTAAAACCATATTTTTTATAAGCAGCGCCGTAACACCTTTTTGGGCAATATCCCAAACCACCTTATAGTCCTCCTCAGGTATATCCTCAAAAATACAGCTTTCCACTGAGTCAGCAAAATAAGAATATCCTGCCGCCTTCATCGTCTGGCGGAACAAAGCCCCTTGAACCTTAAGCTGTACATTCATAAGCAGCAGTACCTGAATAATCGCCGAGAAAGCCAGAACAACAAACGGCATAACAAGTGATGCCTCCACCGTTATACTTCCATGCAAGGTGACATAAGGAGCCCTTTCCTTGCGAAACTGAGAATGGTTATATGGGGGGATACCATTTTCAACAGGATTCTTTTTGTCTAAGCAATAATAGTGTGTGTTTGTATCGTTTAATTTTTTTATTGATGAAACATTTTGAAAAAAAGATTTTATAGATTTTCTGCAAGGAAAGAGCATCTTATATCACCTCCTCATGCCATATCTTTCCGGATAAATTAATAGGTATAGCTGCACTTTTCAGCATACTGTCTCTTTTCATTTCCCAAATGATATGTAACCGTAATATCAAGTCCATATATATAATTTCTCAGCCGAAAGTTATCCACTCCCGCTCCAATCATGTACATCTCTACCGCTGCCATGGTGCGGAATGCCTTACTTTGACTGTCAGTAAGCAGAAGGGCACAGCTTAAATACTGATTATAATTAAGTCCCTGTGTTTCCTTGTTTTCCGAATTGTATTTTTCCGCATCAAGGCTGCCCTCTATTAGCTGCTGCAAATCCAGTCTCCAGTCTTCTTTTCTTTTAATCAGGGGCACATTGTCACCTCTAAGAAGCAGCTTAAGATCCACAACAGTCTCTCCTATCGCCCATGCAGCCAGAATGACATATTCCAGTGCTTTAACGACCGGCATTATTCCGGTAAACCCCAACGCCGCAAATGCGATATTATATGCCTCCTGTTTCCTGCCTGCATCTGTATAAATATATGCAAGATTGCACCCTAAACGTATCCCTGCTATATAACCTATTGCCGAGGTTAGATTTTCCTTATCACTGCTTTTACCGCACAAAATATACTCAAGCTCATAATCAAGCAGCCCCTGCCCGTCATTATCGGCAAAGCTTTCAAAATAATCTCCTATATACAGATTAAACAGCGCCTCATTGAGAAGATTCCCTGAGACATCATCAATGTAAATACTTCTGTCTCCCCGCTCACCGTATAAATCTGCAAGTTCCATGTTGCCTATGCTCTTAGTCGAAACTTCTGTTCCCTTCGGAATCACCATCTTAACCATTCCTCCCACTGCATAGTCATATATACAGCCAAGAATGGAAGAGTCGCTTTCCCTGCACGCCAGGCCATCATAATCCAGATACATATCATCTGTCCGGTATCCCGACAACGCCTGTGCCAGTTTCCCATAAGATTCATACCCATTTAACGCCTCCAGATAATCAAAACCTATATCTCCAAAGAAATCCAGACTTATGCAAAACTCTGCCGCTGCATTAACAATCTCAAGGTTTCTCTCAAGAATTTCATACATGGCAGCCGCATCACCAATTCTTTTCTCAATGTCCTCCTGCTGCGTTTTAACCAACTCAAGCTCTCCCTTAAGCCCTTCCAGGCTTTCAAGACTTATTGAGGAAATTGAGCTTATATATTCTGCAGCCACAGCTACTGAATCCATATATGCAGTCTGACCACTCTCAATTCTCTCAATAGTCTGCATACATATCGTTATCTCATTTGCAAGTCCATAAATGTAATCCCTAAGTATACCGCCAAGAGAAGCTACTGTCTCATAGTCAAGGCTTTTTCCCCCAAGTACATCCGAATATTTGTCCAAAAAAATCTTCAGGAAAGCTTCAATATCAAATAAATTATCCGACACTGCTTCGTATACCATATCATTTCTAATACTTATACTTTCATTTGTAATTTCAGTGTCACTTTCAAGCCTTAAGCGCTTAACATAATTATTGCAAAGTTTGATATTCTCAAAGTTAATACCTGACTTCTGTGTCTTTACACCGTCTAAATGCTCTATAAGCTTAAGATACTCACTATATATTTCTGTGGATGTTTCATTGCATTTATCAAGGTATTCAACGGCCTGGCCAACCACTTCATTTTCACTTTGAATATCCTCAATCCCCATAACTGTCTCTAAAAGCTCAGCCGAATAATTTACCACGGCATAGTCATTTACCATCTTTCTCCAGATAAGGCCGTAGGCATCCGGCGCCGTAATAATCTGATTTATGCTTACCTCATCCACAATCACTCCATAAAAATCGTGCCCCTTCATAGGTATTAATCCCATATCCGTGCCAAGGTTACATTTTATTCCCTCCTCCAGCTCCCGTATAAGATATTCTGTATCAATCCTATCTCCTGCATCTGCCCCCTCAAAAAGCAATACACCATACTTCTCCAAAAGCTCCTGCTCATAATTACCAAACAACCTGTCCATTGCCATTTCTGCCGACATTGCCACCATTGTCCGCGCCCCCACGACCCTGGCGGACTCAACCAGAGAACAAAGCAGTGAAACAATTATCATAAATGACAACGCAGCAAATATTGTTACGCTTCCTTTTGCGTGTATTCTCAACTTACTTTCCATACCTACCC
>CAMAKT010000030.1 GCA_945836135.1 uncultured Clostridia bacterium
CCGTTTGTGGAGAACTACGACCGCTTGCAGCCGATACTGGCACGGGAAGTCAAGAGTAACCTGATTGTGAAGATTATCGAGCTGGGCGAAGCGGCTAAAGCGCGAAAAGTGTCAAACACCCGCCCGGGCGCGTTCGACGCGCTGACACAAAGAGAATTTGAGATTGTAGAGCTGATGATGCAGCGACTTTCTAACCGCGAGATTGCGGAAAGGCTGTTTGTCTCTGAGGGCAGCGTCAAGCAGTATGTGAATCAAATCTATTCTAAGCTTCATATTGAGGGCGACACCCGAACCAAGAGGAAGCAGCTTGCCGAGCTGTTCATACAAAATACCTAACCTTTGGTTAATGTTTATTTCTTAAAATCCACCATACAATGCTTGTATGGTGGATTTTTTGTTTGGGAAGGAGGACATATGTGGAAAGAAAATATATTTTAGCTGTCAAGGCAATGGACGGATATGTCCTGCAGGTTGATTTCGTGTCCGGAAGTCGTCTGTTGCTGGATATGAAGCCCTACCTTGACAAAATCCGTTTCCGGTCGCTTGCAGATTTGCAGGTGTGGAACAGTGCCGTGACCAACGGCATTTTTGTCCGCTTCGGCAATGTGGAGCTTAGCCACGATGAACTGCTGTCCATGGTGGAGCAGGAGCATCTATCTTAACTTAATTAAAATTTAAAAAAGGAGAATAACGATTATGAAAAATTTGAAAAAGTGTACAATTCTTTTGCTGGCACTGATTATGTGCCTGGGTCTGGGCGCTTGTAAAAAAAAGCTCAGCATTAATGATTTGACGGGGTACTGGTATCCTGAAGAGGGAATCGGTTCAACTACGTCGGTACTGACTTGTATTTATATCAATGGTGCAACCGAAACATGGGAGGAATTTGATGAATATGGTGATTCGACAGGATGCGCCGGAGCTGCTTATACCGATGGAAAAGTCCTTACACTGACGGATGTGCCATGGTTTGGTGACGTGGAAATTCCTATTGGCGCTGCAAATGAACTGTTAACAGATGATGGTGAAACATACTGGATTAAGGGTCAGCCTGACTTTAAGGAAAAACCGGAACTGGACCTGTCGACTTTCTCCAACCGCTGGTACTTAAAAGGCGATCATGATTCGGAGTATGCAACTATCCTGACTTTGAATGAGGATGGGACATACACCAAGGGTGATATGGAGGAAGGAACCTATACCTATAGGGAATTCGAAGAGTCTGTGGGAGATACGGGTACGACCGTACTTCGCCGGGAAATCTCGTTATCCGGTGGTTTTATGGCGGAAAATTACTATCTGGTTTCAGATGGGCAGGTTCTGGTGCACTGGGCTGCCGCTGCAAATGGAAGCAACTATTATATTAATGAGGACGCTCTTGGGAATGAACAGCTTTTGGCAGAATGTATCCTGACGGAGGGCACCTTCCTGGGTGAAACCTATGGTCTTTGTTTCGCCCGCGATTATACTATGAAATGTGTCTTCCTCGATGGCATAACCGAGGATCTGACCGGAACTTGGGAACTGTCCGATGATACGGTAACGATAATCTGGGATGACGGTGAGACGGATGAGGCAACACTGAGCCCGGGAAATCCGGATACTCTTACGATTCACTCCACCGGTGAAATCTTAGAGAATCCTTTTGATTTTTAAAAGAAGGAGCATAAAATTATGAATCTGATGAAAAAGAATTTGGTGCTTTTGTTGGCACTGATTATGTGCCTGAGCCTGACGGCCTGCGGTGATAGCAACGATCCCGACATCGTTACAGACGATGTTGGACGCGACTGGCGCGTACAAGGTATTGTGCGCGACGGCGGCACCATCACCCGGGACGGAGAGGACACCTATGTATTGGTGTGCGTCCACAAAAATGATGCCACATTTTATTATGACTCGGAGGATCAGACGTTGTTCGGATACGTGGACTACCCAATTACCCTTGGAGACAACGTGTGGGATATGTTCAAAGGCATCGACTTCGCTGACATAAACGGCGACGGCAACAGTGATGTGACTATAAAATTCGATAATGACGGCACTGAACTGCTGATGGTGTGGTTCTGGGACACACAGAGCAGTCAGTTTGTGTACCAGCCGGAGGAATCTCAGCTCGGCGAGGATGAGCCCGACGAAAGTTCGGGCAACGACGTTCCTGCCTTCGTCTACTCAATAGATCAAGCCGGTGTCTATTATGCGAATTCCATGTATGAAGATACGTCGTATCTGGTGTTAGACTTTGATGAAGGCATTCTCATCTGGGGCGATGAAGGCACTTATTACCGGATGGAGGATTTGCAGTGATAAAATGAAAGAGAAAGGAAGTATCTGTTATGGCTCCGATAATTGTTATTCTGGTTGTAATTGTGGCCATTGTCTTCTGGTGCATCAGAACGGTCAATGAATTCAATAAAAAGGAAATTCGTGTGCAGGAAGGACTCTCCGGCGTAGAGGTTGCGCTGACAAAGCGCTACGATATGCTCACCAAAATGCTGGACACCGCCAAGGGCTATATGGAGCATTAAAGCGAGCTGTTCACAAAGGTAATCGAACTGCGTCGCGGCATGAGCATTGCGGAGATAAACGATGCCCAACAGCAGATGGACACTCTGAGCGGCAGGCTCTTTGCCGTGGCAGAGAACTATCCGGAGCTGCGTTCCAGTGACGTTTTTGTAGAGCTTCAGCGTGGAATCCGCGACGCGGAAGAACATTTACAGGCTGCGCGGCGATTGTAAAACTCCAGCGTCACCGCCTACAATACGGCCATTGCCATGTTCCCGGCCAAGCTGCTTGCAGGTGGCCGCCAGCCGAAGGAATTCTTTGCCGCAGACGCAAGCAAGCACGAAGATGTAAAAATGTCATTCTGAGAAAGGAATTGATAATTATGGAAGAAAAACAAATGATGACGAATGAGCAGTTGGAGGCCGAGCTCCAATCATTGCGTATCAAGGCAACGATTGCCAAGGTTTTGACTTACGGCTCCGGCGCGGCGATGATCTTTTGCTTTATCATTGCAATGATTCCTCTGGCAATTTTCTTTATTGTGCTTGCACTGGTAGGAGGATACCAGCTGGAAAAGAACAGCAGCAGGCTCAAAAAGCTTCTCAGCGACAATGTCATAAACGGTGTGCTGAAGGAGGCGCTGGGTGATGTTGTGGAATATAACCCGTGGGGCAGAATAAACCCCGGCAGCATGGTATTTCCCTTCTCTTATAACACCACGTCTGGCAGCGATTATATCAAGGCAGACTACAATGGGCTGAGAGTTGAACTGGGCGACATCGAGCTGATCAATGAGACAGAGGACACCGACGCCGACGGAAACACGCAGAAGAGCTCCATTACACAATTTAAGGGGCAGTGGCTTACCTGTGACTTCGGCAAGGAGCTTGCCGGCGAAGTATATATATCAGAGTGGGGCAAAAAAGATCGTAGACTTATGAAAAGCAATGTCACGATGGATAACGAACAATTCAGCAAGCGCTTCTGTGTAAGAGTTGATAATCCGCAGGAAGCGTACTACATACTCACACCCCACATGATGGAATATATTCTCACCATGGCGGACAAGAGCGGCGGTACTGTCTATATGTCTTTCCTGCGAGACGGAAGGATGCACGTTGCGGTCAAGACCGGGCGCGACTTCTTTGAACTTGGGAAAAGTAACACTGATGTGGGAGTACTGCGCCGGAAATTTTTGGATGAGCTGCGCTGGTTTACCGATATAATTGATACGTTGCGTGTGGAAGATACCCTCTATAAGAAGGAGACAAATGTATGACTCTGATTCTTGTGGATGCGGTCAGAAATCAACCGCCTGCGTTGTAAAATAAGCAACAGCCAAAGAAATGTAGACTTTTATTCAAGAAATAGCTATAATAGACATGAACGTTTCATTTGATATAGTGCATTTCTTTGGGAGGTTGTGGTTGACTGATGATAAGAAAGAAAGTGTTAGGCAGGAATAGAACGAAAAAGATTTATGACATAATTTTTTCGTCTGTTGCAGAGGATATTGCTTGTATTGTTGAAATTGACAATGAGAAACACACATACCATATTTCTGAGTGGAACGAATATTTTAAGGAGATTTTTAAGCAGGATGGTACTCTCAGGGATTTGTATTGTACCATGTTTTCACGCTGTTCCACACAGTCTCAGGATGGTAAGAACGATTACGAAGTATTTATTGATGAGGAAGTATTTAAAAAGGACAAATACCAGGGTGCTATCCGATTTCAGGCAAGAGGAGAGGAAAAGGGCTATTTATTTCGTTTCTTAAAGGTTTCTTCAAAGGAAGCAATTATTATGTTTTTTGGAGAAGATTCTCTTACTCAAAGTAACAAGCTGGAGTTGGAAAAGATTGATACAATTCAGGAGTCCTACCTGTTTTCAATGATGATTAATCTTAAGAATGATTCCTGTGTGAATCCCAACACCACAGAGATTAATGCTTCGAGACAGGATTACATGGAAATCAAATATTCTGAGTGGAGACTGATGATTTCCAACATGTTTAAGGATGAGGATAAGGTGCTGTTTCTGCGGGCATCTTCACCTGAGAATGTGATTAATATGCTGGAAATGCAGAATGATTTTCATATTGATCTTCAGATGATGAATATGCAGGGGCAGTTCATATGGTGTAGGCTTAAGTTCGCCAGAATGAAGAACTTTTCCAGGGAAAATCCGCGATTTGTTTATACTGTTCAGGATATTTCAGAGGATATAGCCCAGTTGCTCAGACAGGAGGGTCTTGTCAAGGCAATTGAGGAACAAAATGAAAAGCTTCAGGAAGCAGACAAAAACAGGACTAAATTCTTTTCCAATATGTCCCATGAGATAAGGACCCCTATTAATGCCATTATGGGAATGAACGAGGTTATACTCAGGGACTGTAAGGATGAGACGATTAGAGGCTATGCCAAGGATGTAAAGGCTGCAAGCCAGTATTTGTTAAGTCTTGTAAATGATATTCTGGATTATTCCAAAATAAAAGCCGGGAAAATGGAAATTGTTCCGGTGGAATACAATATGGATGATCTGCTCAGCGGAGTGTGCAATCTGATTAAGCCTAAGCTCTCAGAAAAATCATTGGAGTTAGAGTTGAAAGTGGGAAAGGATGTTCCTTCCAGACTGTTTGGTGATGAAATAAGGATTTCCCAGATTTTGATAAATCTTCTTGCGAATGCAATTAAATATACTGATGAGGGAATTGTCTCTTTATTTGTGGAACGGGAGTCTGACACCAATGGACAGACTGCCTTAAAGTTTTCTGTAAAAGATACCGGCATTGGAATTAAGCAGGAGGACATGAAAGTACTTTTTGAGGAGTATGGCAGACTGGATCTTTTAAAAAATCGCAATAAAGAGGGAACCGGTCTTGGAATCAGCATTGTGCAGGGTCTTTTGACTCAGATGAACAGCCGATTATGTGTAGACAGTGTATATGGGGAAGGCTCAACATTTTCATTTGTACTGCTGCAGAAGGAGGTTACAAAACTTCCGGAGCCTATGGAAGCTCTTCAGAATGAAACATCCGGACCAAAGGCGGATGCACTGGATATAAAAGACAAAAAGGTGCTTGTGGTAGACGATACAGCAGTGAATCTGCATATATTCCAAGCATTAATGGCACCATATGGAGCAGAGGTAGTCTGTGCAAACAGCGGCGAAAAAGCGCTTGATATGATTAAAAAAGATACATACAATATTATTTTCCTGGATCATCTGATGCCGGGGATGGATGGAATCGAGACCTTAAATGAATTGCGGAAGATAGATGGTCATTATAATGATGTTCCTGTAATTGCATTAACGAGTAATTATTCGCCAACGGCAAGGGCAGAGTATATCAGTCTTGGGTTTACCGACTATTTGGAAAAGCCTGTTATTTTTGAACGTCTGGATGAAATGATTCATAAGTATTTATAGGTATAAAATGCCTTCATTTACAAATACTAGATTTACAAGATTAGAATTTGTAGATGGAGGAATTTTTTTCTCAATGAAAGGAGAAATAATGAAAGCAACAGGCATTGTGCGTCGTATTGACGATTTGGGGAGGGTGGTTATTCCGAAGGAAATACGCAGAACTCTTAGAATAAGGGAAGGTGACCCGCTGGAAATATTTACCGACAGGGAGGGTGAGATTATCCTTAAGAAATATTCTCCCATAGGTGAGCTGGGAACCTTTGCAAAACAGTATGCGGAGGCGCTTGCCCAGAGTACCGGACAGGTAGTATGCATTACTGACAGGGACCAGGTGATAGCCTTTGCGGGAGGTCCGAAGAAGGATGTGCTGCAAAAACCCATCAGTAAGCAGCTTGAAGGGGCAATTGACGGCAGGGAAAGTATTGTGGCAGCCAGAGATGAGCGAAAGTTCATTCCCATAATGCAGGGAGATTCGGAGGAATACTCCGCGCAGGTAATCAGTCCCATAATATGTGAAGGTGATGCAATAGGGGCTGTAATAATCACCACAAAGGAGCAGAAAGTGCGCTTTGGGGATACGGAACAGAAGCTTGCAGGCTCGGCGGCGGGCTTCCTGGGAAGGCAAATGGAGTCATAATCTGTACAAAATTACCAAATATAATGAAAAAGCCTTGAAAATGCTCATTTTTCCTTGACAAATATAGGCAAAACAATTATAAATAATTGTGAAGGTTCAATAAATTTTTCAGGAGGACATTCTAAAATGAACAAGGCAGAATTAGTTGCAGCTATCGCTGAGAAGACAGAGTTATCTAAGAAGGATGCTGAGAAGGCTCTCAAGGCTTTCACAGATGTTGTAGCTGAGGAGTTAAAGAAGGGTGAGAAGATCCAGTTAGTTGGATTCGGTACATTCGAAGTAGCTGAGAGACCTGCAAGAGATGGCAGAAACCCACTCACAGGCAAGGCTATGAAGATTCCTGCTTCAAAGAGCCCTAAGTTCAAGGCTGGCAAGGCACTCAAGGATACAGTTAACGCTTAATTTTTGAGTCTGCTGACGAATGACAATATCCCAAGGCTGCATATGTGGTCTTGGGATATTTTTTTAGGAGGATTGTTATGAGATTAGATAAATATCTTAAGGTTTCAAGATTGATTAAGAGGAGAACCGTGGCAAATGAGGCATGTGATGCCGGACGTGTTATGGTCAATGACAAACCTGCCAAGGCATCCACTGAGGTTAAGAAGGGAGACAGGATTGAAATCGCCTTCGGAACCAAGAATGTTAAGGTGGAAGTTCTTGACATTGTAGAGACGACCAAGAAAGAGGATGCCAAGGATATGTTTAAGTATATCTGAGACGGACGGTAATCGGGTTCAATTATTTTTTGTGGAATAATTCCGTATGCTGACTAATATATTTATTCTATGAATAAGAGAGAGGTGAGTGTATGGAGGAACTTCCGGTTTCGGGCAGGATACATAAAATTGCTTCAAGCAACAGAAAAAGCTGCAGTGTAACAGGGGTTACGGATGTTATTTCCTTTGACCTAAATCAGGTTTTGTTAGAGACTGAGTATGGTATGCTTACGATTAAAGGGCATGATTTGCACGTTGGAAAGCTTTCGGTTGATAAAGGGGAGTTAGAGGTCGACGGCACCATTGACAGCTATGTCTATTCGGAGGTTGCAAGTGCAGCCAAGAAAGGCGAATCCTTCTTAAACAGACTTTTTAAGTAGAGAAAGAGGGGGAGCCGCTTGGGGGAGTTTATTGCACTGGAGTTTCGCTTTCTGTTGTGGAGTCTGTGCTGTGGAGCTATGTTGGGTGCAATGTATAATGTAATCACTGTTTTCAGGCACCTTGTGCCGCATCACAGATTCTTTTGCGGAGTTGAGGATGTGTTGTACTGGTTTGTCTCGTCATTCATTATGTTTGCCGTAATTCTGGTGGCCAATGACGGTGCTGTCAGATGGTTTGCCGTGGCAGGCATGGTATTTGGCATGGTAATTATATCCTTTATATTGAAATATTTGGAGAAAGGGATTACAATAATATATTATAAGATAAGAAAGGTACGTGAGGGCACGGATGACACAGAGAGCTGCAAAACAAAACAGCACAGCAAAGGCTAAACCAAAAAGGTACAGCAGGCATGCCGTAGTTATACAGGACAGGCGCATAGTCCATAATTATACATGGCTGGCAGGACTTGCGGTGATTGTTCTTATGGGTGTTATCTGCTCGGTTGTCAATAAGGCGTCGGATAAGCTTGAGGATAAGAACAGGGCATACGAACAGCAGATAGAGGCGCTTGACAATCAGATCGCTGAGCAGAAGCAGCGCAATGAGGATTTGCAGACGCGCTCAATTTATATAACTACGAAGCAGTTTATTGAAGAATTTGCAAGGGAGAAGCTTGGGCTTGTATTTGAGGATGAGATTATTTTCCGTCCGGAGGATAACTGAATATACGCATTGTGATAAATAATAGGGGACGGATTCAGGGGAGAATCGAATGGACAATATATTCTATTCACAGGGAAAGCTAAGGGAGTATGCTGATGCATTCCGCAGGCTTATGCGGGTTTATGAGGGAAATGCAGGAGGAGCCCTGGCGCTGCAGCTTAGGGAGACTGCGGCAATGTTAGAGCGTATATCAGGGGAAGGACAAACACAAGGATTGCTTGATGATGAGCAGAAGTGCAGATTGTATTCATATTTCAAGACAGAGGGAATTACAGTAGGAGGGGTACTGGTACTTGAGCCTGTTCCCGGAAGGTTAGAGCTTATTTTAAGGCTGTCTAAGAAAAGAGGCTGCATTACAGCTCGTGAGCTTGCTGTAGAGATAGGTGATATTCTGGGCAGGAAGCTTAGGGTGGCAGGCAGCAGCAGGCAGGTTGTGACTAAGGAGCAGGGGGAGTTTATCTTTGAGGAGATGACGGATTACCGTCTGCTGTTCGGACAGGCAGGCTGCAGCAAAGGATTTTCACGGGTATCGGGGGATAATTATTCCTTTATCAATATTGAAGGCGGGAAGAGTATAGTTAGTCTGGCTGACGGCATGGGCTGGGGCAGTGAGGCCAATGAATACAGCACGCGTTTTATAGAGCTTCTTGAGCAACTGCTGGAGGCAGGATTTTCGGAAGAAGCATCGGTAGGACTGCTTAACGATGTGTTTGCCGCCAACGATACTGTTGGGACACCGGTCACCTTGGACTTGTGCAGCATTAATGAATATGAGGGCAGGGCTGACTTCTGGAAGATGGGAGCCATGCCCAGCTTTATTAAGGGCAGAGACGGAGTTCAGGTGATTGACTCATCGTCATTGCCTGCGGGAGTAATTGACAATTCCGGAATTGACCACAGGAACGTTAAGCTTAATGACGGGGATTATATAATTATGATGAGTGACGGTGTGCTTGATGCACTTCCGTTTTACGATAAAGAAAAGCGCATGAAGGAAATAATCGGGGAAATTGAGGAGCGGATGCCGCAGACGATTGCTGAGCGCATTCTGAACGAGGCTTATTTTTATGATGAAAAGATAGCTGATGACATGACTGTCCTAGTGACCGGAGTGTGGAGAATTAAGCCTGAGAGCTGAAACATGCGTTTTGGACTGGGGAATGGAATGTACGAAAAGGTAAGCAGCTTTATAGAAAAACACCATATGCTGGAAGGCATTGAACGTGTGGTTGTCGGTTTGTCCGGCGGCGCCGATTCGGTATGCCTTCTTTTCATGCTGAGAAGATATATTGAGGAAAAGAAGCTTTTCGGTAAGGTTAAGCTTACGGCTGTCCATGTGCATCACGGAATACGGGGAGAGGCTGCGGATGAGGATGCTTTTTTTTGCCGTGAATTATGTGCAAGCCAGGACATTGAATACAAGCAGTATAACTATGATGTTCCGACTCTGGCGGCACAGTCAGGCATCGGCGAGGAAGCTATGGGAAGAAAGCTCAGGTACGAAACCTTTCGGGAGTGCATTAAAGCCGAAGAGCGGGGAGTGATAGCTGTGGCCCATCATCAGAATGACCAGGCTGAGACGGTGCTATTTCACCTTGTACGGGGCTCCCATATAAAAGGTACGCGTGGAATGGAACCTGTAAGCGGACAGATTATACGTCCGCTATTATGCTCAAGGCGCAGTGAGATAGAAGCCTGGGCGGAGGAAAATAATATAAGCTATTGTACCGACATGAGCAATTACAGTGAGGACTATACACGCAACTGCCTCAGACTTAAGGTGATTCCGTATCTTGAGGAGCATGTCAACAGACAGGCTGTACCGAATATCTGTGCTTATGCGGACAGAATGGCAGAAATTAATGAATATATTGACGGACAGACAGACGCGGCATATGACAGGTACGTGAATGAAGCAGAGGGGCACGCTTTGTTCGTTTCGGAGGAATTGTGCAGGGAACACCATGTTATCCAAAGCGCGGTGCTTTATCGGGGGCTGGCGGCTCTGGCAGGCAGGCAGGACCTTGAGCAGAAGCACATTGAAGCGTGCATTTCATTGTTTGGGCTGCAATGCGGACGAAGCATCAGCCTTCCGGGCAGAATAACTGCCCAAAGGACTTACGGCGGAATGAAGCTGTCGGCTTTATGGCATACTAATGATGTACAGGAGGCTTCGGAATGTCCGGATTTTAGACTTCTTACGGAGGAAATGGGTGATTTCTGCGGCTTTTCATCCTGGCGTGAGCTTATTCGTGCAATAATTGATAAAAAATTAATAAATGACAGCTATACTAAATTCTTTGATTATGGTAAAATAAAAAAACATATTGCGGATTGCGGCGAAAACATACAGCTTGCAGTAAGACACCGGCAGGAGGGAGATTACATGGTTATCGACCATGTCGGTCATAAGAAGAAGCTTAAGGAGCTGTTTATTGACGCCAAAATACCTGCGGAGTCAAGGGATGCAGTGTGGCTTTTTACAGTAGGAAGCATGGTGCTTTGGGCTGTAGGAGTGCGGGGCACTGCCTGGTTCTGGGCGGATGAAGCTACAACACAGCTTATCAGACTCGAAGTTAAAGGAGCCGTGGCCGGAAGATGCATGTTGGAGGAGACAAATGAAGGAAAAAATTAAGGTTTTATTGACAGAGGAAGAGGTTAACAGAAGAATTGAACAGATGGGTGAACAGATAACACATGATTATCAGGGGAAAGTACCACACCTGATATGTGTACTCAAGGGAGGAGCACCGTTTATGTGTGAGCTTGCCAAGAGAATTAAGTTACCGATTACTATGGACTTTATGTCTGTGGGAAGCTATGAGGGAACAGAGTCTACCGGAAAGATTACGCTTAAGAAGGATTTGGATGAACCGCTTGAGGGCAAGGATGTTCTCATTGTGGAGGATATAATTGATTCGGGACGCACATTAAGCCATCTTGTCAAGCTTTTTTGCGAGAGAAAGCCGGCGAGCATCAGATTATGCACATTGCTTGACAAGCCTGAACGCCGTGTTGTGGATAATGTGAAGGTGGACTACTGCGGTTTCAATATTCCGGATAAGTTTGTTGTGGGTTATGGTCTTGACTATAACCAGAAATATAGAAATCTGCCATATATCGGCGAGGTGGAATTTGAGGAGGAAGAAAATTGAACAAACGATTTAGAGGAGGAATTATCTATCTGGTGATTATGCTGGTGATAATGTACTTTATTATCAGCTACAGCTCACTGGGAAAAGACAGTTCTTCGTATGGCTATAGTGATTTTATCGCAGACATCGCCGCAGATAATGTCGCTTCGGTCGAGGTTACACCGAACTCTGAGGTTCCGACAGGTATGGTGAAGGTTTTGCTTAAGGACAGCAATGCGAGCTTCAGATTCTATGTTACGGATGTCAATGAGGTGACGCAACTTGCGGTGGCTTCCGATAGCAATATCAGGCTGGTTGTCAATGATGTAGTGAGGGAGAGTATTTTTCTCACCACTATTCTGCCGTTTCTTCTGATTGCGGCTGTCATGGTGATGATTACATTTGTTATCAGCCGTCAGGCAGCGGGTGCGGGAGGCAGTGCCAATACCAAGATGATGAATTTCGGCAAAAGCCGGGCACGTATGACAGACCCTAATTCCCCGGGACGTGTGACCTTTAAGGATGTCGCCGGTCTTGCGGAGGAAAAGGAAGAATTAGAGGAGATAGTTGATTTCCTCAAGTACCCTAAGAAGTATGTTGAAATCGGTGCAAGAATTCCGAAAGGAGTTATTCTGACAGGCCCTCCGGGAACAGGTAAGACCTTGCTTGCCAAGGCGGTAGCAGGAGAAGCGGGAGTACCGTTTTTCTCGATTTCAGGTTCGGATTTTGTGGAAATGTTCGTAGGTGTGGGCGCATCCAGAGTCCGTGATTTGTTCGAGGACGGCAAAAAGAACGCACCATGTATTATTTTTATTGATGAAATTGACGCCGTAGCACGAAGAAGAGGTACAGGAATGGGCGGCGGACATGATGAGAGAGAGCAGACCTTGAATCAGCTCCTTGTGGAGATGGATGGATTCGGAGTTAATGAGGGAATTATTGTCATGGCTGCTACGAACCGTGTGGATATTCTTGACCCGGCAATTCTGCGTCCGGGAAGATTTGACCGCAAGGTGGTTGTGGGAAGACCGGATGTGAAGGGACGCAAGGAGATACTTGAGGTTCACAGCCGCAATAAGAAGCTGGGTGAGGATGTTGACCTTGAGACTGTTGCGCGCACTACAGCAGGCTTTTCGGGTGCAGACCTTGAAAATCTTATGAATGAGGCGGCAATCAACGCGGCATCTAATAACAGACAGTTCATTATGCGGCAGGATATTGAGCAGGCATTTGTCAAGGTCGGAATCGGCAAGGAGAAGAAGAGCAGAGTTATCTCTGATGAGGAGAAGCGTATAACGGCTTACCATGAGGCAGGACACGCGATTTTGTTCCATGAGCTTGAAGATGTGGGACCGGTGCATACGATTTCCATAATTCCTACCGGAACTGGTGCCGCAGGGTATACGATGCCGCTTCCGGGCAAGGATGAGATGTTCAACACCAAGGGAAAGATGCTTCACAATATCATTGTAAGCCTTGGCGGACGTATCGCAGAGGAGCTTGTGTTTGATGATGTCACCACAGGTGCATCCCAGGATATCAAACAGGCAACCCAGATTGCAAGGGCCATGGTTACCCAGTACGGTTTTTCGGATAAGCTTGGACTTGTAAATTACGGTAGTGATGATGACGAGGTGTTTATCGGACGTGATTTGGCCCATACCAAGTCATACGGTGAGAATATTGCCTCGGTAATTGATGCCGAGGTTAAGCGGATAATCGATGAATGCTATGCGAAGGCTAAGAGCATTATACTCAATCATCGCAAGGTACTGGATGCCTGTGCGGATATGCTTATTGAACGTGAGAAGATAAGCGGTGAAGAGTTCAATACTCTTTTTGAGGCATAAGTTTGAAAGTAAACACATTGCCTCTTACATTTATAAGGCAAAAGTATATGCATAATGCACAAAAAAATGCAATCAATTTTGTAAACTTTGTGAACACTTATTTAGGGGGTCATGCTATTATAATACTCGTAACCCCCCAATACATTATATAGTTTTTGCTACACCCCATAAGAAATGAAATACCTTCTCCAAAAAGGACAGCATCGTGAGCTGTCCTTTTTACTTTGTGTAATATTCCACTTGAAATCCCAAAGATACTATTTTACAATAAATTATAGGTGCGGGATAATATCCGCAATGAAAGGATTATGTATTTTCATGAAGATTACAAAGAACCTCTCGGGTCTGTCAAAGACCGAGATTAGGAGCACATACTATTCCAATATGAAGCCCCTTTTGAACGACAGAGCTATGTTTGCCGATGCCACGGAGGAATATAGAAGCCCTGCGGAGCCGGGTGCCGGCGATACGGTAACGCTTAAGTTCAGAACAGCCAAGTACAATGTAGACAGTGTCGAGGTTGTGGTGAATGGAATTGCTTATCCGATGAAGAAGACCATGACCAACAGGAATTTTGACTATTATACTGTAGATTTTACACTGACATCTCAGCGCACGGAATATTATTTCCATGCGGTAGTGGGAAGAACCAGTATATATTACAATCAGGCAGGAGCCTACAGGGAGCTTAATCCTACCTACAATTTTGTAATCTATCCGGGATTTAAGACGCCGGACTGGGCTAAGGGAGCAGTTATATATCAGATATATGTTGACCGTTTTTACAACGGCGATAAGAGCAATGACGTAGTAGACAATGAATATGTTTATATAGGTGAGCCTGTCCATAAGGTTGAAGATTGGGGAAGATATCCGGCTGCAATGGATGTGCGTGAATTCTATGGCGGAGATTTGCAGGGTGTGCTTGACAAGCTGGATTATCTTGAAGAGCTGGGAATTGACGCGATATATTTTAACCCGCTTTTTGTGTCCCCGTCCAATCATAAATATGATATTCAGGATTATGATTATATTGACCCGCATTTAGGCGTGATTGTCAATGACGGCGGAGAGCCTGTCATGCCGAATGCCAGGACTAATGAGGCTGCAACCAAGTATAAAAAGAGAGTAACGGATTATGCCAATCTTGAGGCAAGCAACGAATTTTTTGCAAAGCTGGTGGAGGAAGCGCACAAGAGAAATATTAAGGTCATAATTGACGGTGTATTCAATCACTGCGGCTCTTTCAATAAATGGTTAGACAGGGAGAGGATATATGAGGGCAGCGAGGGTTTCGATAAGGGTGCTTATGTGGATAAGGACAGCCCGTATCATGATTTCTTCAAGTTTGAGGATGAGTGGGCGTGGCCATACAATTCATCATATTCCGGCTGGTGGGGACATGACACACTTCCGAAGCTGAATTACGAGGGTTCTAAGAAGCTGGAGGAATATATCCTTAGAATTGCAGCTAAGTGGGTATCGCCTCCTTACAATGTGGACGGCTGGAGACTTGATGTGGCTGCTGATTTGGGCTTTTCACAGGAGTACAATCATGAGTTCTGGCGCAAGTTCAGGCAGGCGGTTAAGAAAGCCAATCCTAATGCCATTATTCTGGCGGAGAATTACGGCGATTCATATAGCTGGCTGCAGGGTGACCAGTGGGATACTATAATGAACTACGATGCGTTTATGGAGCCTGTGACATATTTCCTTACGGGAATGGAGAAACACAGCGACGCAAGCAATGATGCGCTGTTGGGCAATCCGAATTATTTTATATCTCATATGAGGCATAATATGGCGAGACTGGGCGGACAGCCTATGATGATTTCAATGAACGAGCTTTCCAACCATGACCATTCTCGTTTCCTGACCAGAACCAACCGTGTTATAGGAAGAACGGCAAGCAAGGGACCGGAGGCGGCAAACTATGGTGTGAATAAGGGCGTATTTATGGAAGCTGTAGTTATGCAGATGACATGGCCGGGAGCACCTACCATATATTATGGGGATGAAGCCGGAGTGTGCGGCTGGACTGACCCGGACAACAGAAGGACCTATCCATGGGGACATGAGGATGAGCAGCTTATTGAGTTCCACAAGGCAATTATTCGCATACACAAGGAGAATCCGGCATTGCTTAGAGGTTCATACAAGAATATCTATGCAGATTATAATATTCTCTCCTATGCCCGTTTTTATAATGACAACAGTGTTATTGTGGTGATCAATAATAATGATGGGGAAAGAGAAATATCGGTTGAAGCATGGCAGGCTGAGGTATTTGAAGAGGATTATTTAGAAAGGGTTATGCTCACCACACAGCAGGGACATTCATGTGAAGTAGTGCGCTTCGATATTCCTAATGGTGTGTTGTCATTGAAACAGCCGGCATACAGCGCGGCAGTATTTATAAAGAGGAGAGGAACTGTATAATATGCCATCAAACAATGGAAAACTTTTAAACCTTGATATAATCCGCGCCATTGCTGCAATCATGATTGTGCTGGTACATCTTGAATTATTCGGCTGGGGTGGACATGGCGTGGAGTTGTTTCTGCTTCTCACGGGCTTTACGGCTTTTCTGTCCATTGACAGACACAAGGACGTATCGCCGATTAGCTATTATAAAAGAAGGCTTGCAAGGATACTGCCAAGCTATTATGGTGTCGTCCTTATCTACTTTTTTATCTATCTGGTAGTTCTGGGGGAAAGGTATCCGGTGAAACAGATTTTGGTAAGCCTGCTCAAGTATTTTACTTTAACCACAACCTTCTTTCCAAGAGACTTATTATTCTGGTTCTATCTGGGAACCACGGGAACCATAGTTACGATTATGCTGTTTTATATTCTGGCACCCTTCCTGTACAAGCTGGTCAATAATTTCAGACGGGCAGTAATTGCGCTCATAGTGGCGTTTGCTGTCTGTCAGGTGTGGGTTAAGTTTCTCGAAAAAATATATGAGGGTACGGAATATGCCGGCAGACACCCGGCATATTTCATATATCTTGCTTTCTTCGGTGTGGCAGCTTACTTTGCCGTTAAGGAGAAGAAGATTTTTGAGTACATTTTACTTTTGATGCTTATGGGTGTTGCCTGCCTGATTTTTGATGTGAGCAACACTAAGCTGTACTGGATAATTATGTTTACGACAATTCTTCTTGTCACCATGGACATAGAGGAGAAACTGCCGGATAACCGATTGTGCAGGGGGGCGGTATCGGGAGTGCGCTTCATATCTAAGTATTCGTATGCGCTTTATCTTGGGCATCCTATAGGTATACTGATTATGAAGACGCTGATTGACAAGGAGACCACAACAATGCCTATGCCGCTGTACTGGCTAATTGAGCTGGGCTTCTTTGTTGTTATGACATTCATTGTATATCAGGTATTTGAGAAACCGTTTGCAAAGCTTTTTGGCGGGAAGAGGGTAAAGGATGCTGTTTAATTCATTGGCGTTTGCCGTATTTATGACCATCGTGTTTATGTTGTACTGGCTTATGCCGGAGCGTTTCCGTTATCTGGTCATACTTGTGGCAAACTGTTATTTCTATCTGGGCTTTGGAGTGCAGAATTTCGTTCTGCTTGCGTGTGTAATTCTGGCTTCCTATGTGGGAGCGCGTTTGCTTGAAGGTTCTTGCGGCATCAGGAAAAAGCTGTGCTTCGGGCTGCCTTTTGCTCTGGCACTGGGACTTCTGCTTGTATTTAAGTACTATAATTTCCTTGGAAATACAGCAGCTAATCTGCTTTCGCTGTGCAGCATACATTTTACGCCGGCGGTGCTTAAGCTCGCTGCACCGGTGGGGATTTCTTTCTATACCTTTAAGATAATCAGCTATATGGTTGACGTCTATAAGGGTAAAATCAAGGCACAGCGCAATTTCGCAAAGTATGCAGCTTATGTAAGCTTCTTCCCGCAGATAGCATCGGGACCTATCGAGAGACCGGAGCCTTTTTTTGTAGAGCTTGAGAGGGAAAAGGTTTTTTCATGCGAAAGGGCAGAGGATGCAGTCAAGCTTATGGCGGTTGGCTTCTTTAAGAAAATGATTGTTGCCGATATGCTTTCCGGATATGTGACCAAGGTATTTTCGGATGTGACCGCCTATGATGGCTTTGCACTTATGGCGGCGGCATTCCTGTTTTCAATACAGATATATTGTGACTTTGCAGGATATTCGGATATCGCCAACGGCGCGGCAGGGCTGTTAGGCTTTGACGGCGCAAGGAACTTTGAATATCCGTATTTCAGCGCTTCGGTTAAGGAGTTTTGGAGCAGATGGCATATATCGCTGTCGTCATGGCTCCGTGATTACATCTATATTCCTCTCGGAGGAAGCCGTGTGGGAAGCTTAAGATATGCCTGCAACATAATGATAACCTTCATCGTGAGCGGTCTGTGGCATGGTGCCAATCTGACCTTCATAGTGTGGGGAGCGCTTCACGGAGCAGTGCAGGTGCTTGAGACCTTTGCCCATAATGCATGGGCAAGGCTTCACGGACGGGACCCAAAGGACAAGACCTACAGGAAAAAGGGCGTCGCACGCATCATATCAATAGTTCTTGTTTTCTGCTTCGCCACGGTAGCATGGGTATTTTTTGAGGCGAACAGCCTTGGCGATGCCGTATATGTGCTTGGCAATATGTGGAGCGGAATCACATCGCCTGTAAGCTATATCAAGGGCGGACTGCAGTCCATAGGCATCAACAGCGGTATGCTCCTTCACCTTGTAATAGTGTTCGGTATGCTGTTTATCTATGACTTTTTATCATACAGACGTCCGGTGCTGGAACGTATCAAGAAGCTTCCAAAGGCGGTGCGCTGGATTATATATGTTATTGTTGTTGACCTTATGGTGATATGGTTTTTGCAGTACGGCGCGGACAGCAGTTCCTTTGTGTACTTTGAATTCTGATATATCGTTTACTGCTGGTGGGGTATAGACGGCAACTTTTCGCGCCTATACCCCGTTGCAGCTATTAAAAAG
>CAMAKT010000031.1 GCA_945836135.1 uncultured Clostridia bacterium
TCAAAGCATTTACATATATTTAACTATATACATTTTATACCTGATTTGTCAACAAATATCTTTAGTTCTTTTTTCTTCCCTTAAATACAAAATACATCAGAATTCCGAAAGCCGATGCAAGCAGAGCCATTCTAACCCACAATTTCTCAATAAGCTTCTGTTCTTTATTGATTGTGAGTATAATCCGGTCTGCTGTTTCTCCCTCGTCGTCAAGAAGTTCAAACCAGAAAGTGTAGGTTCCGCCTTCAAGATTCTCATATATAATGTGTTCCAGCTCACTGCTTCTGATTGTGGTGTATTTATTATCCACGCCGTGAAGAATATACCGCACATTCGGGTCCGCATTGGAGAAATTGAGTACCGAGCAGAAAATGTCAATTTCTTCTGCATCCTTGCCGATTGTAACCGCATATTCGTTCTCCTGAAACTGCACAAGCTCAACCGAACGCTTATCTGTCTTAACACTTTGCAGGAGAATCTTAAGAGAACCTATATCCGTCTCTTCGGTGCTGCCTGACAAAGAATAAATCTTTTCAGAGCAAGGAAGATATATTCTACCCTCTTCATCAATGCAGCCGTGTCCGCCATCCGTCATCACTCCAAAGAAACCTGCATTTTCATCATACAGACTGTACTTAAGGTCCGTCTGCTTATCACCATTAAAAAGATCGTCCAAATCTATAACATAGACTGCATTCCGGCATATCACATACAACATCCCTGAATTGATAAATAAATTCTCACATGCCTGCTTTTCAAGACCCTCCGGCAGCCTGCTAAGCTCCGCCATTTTTCTGCCGTTGTAGTATGCTATTCCGCTGTCCGTTGCTATAAAAAAGCCGTTTTCATAAGCAAGCATATCATTTATGTTCTTTGAAGGCAGTCCAAAATTCTCATCCATGCACTTTTTAAGCTCGCCATCCGAAAAGGCAAATATTCCTGCCCCCCGGCTTCCAAGATAAATATATTCCTCTCCTCTTCGTCCGAAAGCTCCCGTGAGTACACATGTGATATGAGTATTATACAGACCGTCATCCTGAGAATAATTTTCTGTGACTCTGTTTCCGTCCCATACAATGCAGCCTTCATCAGACATTATATACAGTTGTCCGTCAACCACCTGAAGTCTGTTAATCCGCTCTGCCTCCACAGGCAGATATTCCTTCTCCGTATATACACCCTTCCCATACACTGCAACGTACAATTTATCATCATAGGCAGTTACATCCATGAGTTTCATACCTCTAAGAGCATCCGTCCAATCAATATCGACAACCGCCTTATCTCGTCTGTCAATTGTTATTAATCCACTGTCTGTTGCCCCATAAAGGATTCCATCTTTTTCATATACCGCATTCATTCTGTCTATATCAAGTCCAAGCTGCCACAGCTCATCCGTAAAATCTGATTTGCACAGCAAAAGAACTCCACGCTTTGACGAGCTTATCCAGTAATTGCCCTGATAGTCCATCATCATATCGGTAAATCCGCTCTCAAAATTGTCAAAGGTACACTGTATAAAATTACTGCTCTTAATAGTGCTGATTCCGTCACTTCCCAAAGCGTAATATCCTATTCCGCCGTTCGAAAGCACCCACAGCCTTCCGTTCGCTTCATAAAAGAAATCATTGATTGCCGTGTCCGAACCCGCAGATGCATTGAGCGGCACCGAATATTCTTCAATAACGCCCTCATCAAGTCTTTTCTCATCAAAAATCAGAATTTTCCCATCCGACGTTCCTATCAGATAATATCCGTCTGCATAATAAATACATGCTTGCCCGCTGAATACTTCGCTGTACCGTTTAACCTGCGTGTCTCCGTTAAAGAAAACCACATCTCCATTGATTGTAAGCGCACCTGTCGTCTGTCTGCCTGCTGCAATGGAATTTACGTAGAAATAATCCTCTCCCCCAAGTACTGTTAATGTATAACCGCTGGCAGGATGTATAAGCAGCATACCCCTGAGCGTTCCGACGTATATTGTCCCGTCCACACCCTCAGCAATAGATGTTGCATAGTTTGACACCTGTTCGCTGACATCATCGAAGTGCTGGAACCTTGACCCCAGATAGATTGCCCCTCCATAGGTTGTTGTGGCATACCATATTCCGCCGTCCGCGGTTCTCACCATATCATTAATCCCGTCAAAATGATAAAAACCACCGTATGTGGTAAATTCGTTGCCATCATATGCAGACAGCCCTTCATCCGTTCCAATCCACACTACTCCGTCGCCGGTCTGCTCTATGGAGCTTACATGATTTGATATAAGTCCGTTTGTTGTATTATATATAGTCTGGCCATATGCATCCCACTCTATCACGTTGTCCGAACCGTCTTCATACTCCTGCGCATTTACTGTATCTACTGTATCACAGGCTTGTGCGAAGGAACTGCAAAACAGTATGCCTGCACTGATAAGCGTTGCTGTACGCTTGTATATCCTTTTCATAAATTAATATTCCCCATTTCAAAAACTTATTTTATTCATATTCCGCTGTCCTACATGTCAGCCATATCATATCCGTCAACAATCTCCATAATTTCATTGGCATATTGAGGATTTTTCTTTATATATGAGGTCACATTCGCCTTCGCTTCCTCAATGCGCTTCATATTGTATTCCATCTGCTCTCTGAGCTTCTGCCTGCGGACATTAAGTCCATGTCGCACTTCAACCATCTCCTTCGGATTAAAAAGCGCTTCAAGCTGGTTCTGCCAAATCTCCGCATCGTGCATGCCAAGACCTGCAAGAATTACCGTAAGCTGGTCTGTTGCCCTGCCAAGCATTCCGGTGGTATGTGCATAATGCTCCCTGTCTTTCTTATCCTCAAGAAACATCTGGTATACATTGGAGAACTCGTATGAATTCTTAACACCATATTTGGCATATTGATATTCTATACTATTAACAATATTGATATATTTAATCTTGATTTTGTTCTGTAAAACTATAGCCCGGTTAAGTTTTTTTTCTGACAGTTTAAGAGTGTATACTGCATTGCGGTGCATTACAAACATAATCACCACAAACACCGTTATAACAAACAGCAATACGGTTAATAAATAATTATCTCCTTCCGGAGCAATCTTTCCGGTTACCGAAAGTGCTATAAATGCTACTATAATCGCAATCATTCCGATAATTGAAATGTTCTTCACATTACCCTGACGCATGACACTGTTCTCAATGTCCTCCCGCAATCCCATTTTCTCCGCTTCAAGAACATTCAAATCCTTGCGTACTACCTGAAAATACTGTTCATCGTTCTGCATTTTCTTGAGGGCATCCGGCAATTCATCTTCATGAGCACTGTAGTAATCATATTTTGAAGCCGGAAGCCTCATCTTTTTCTTTCTGCTCTCGACGCGCTCATGATTAAGGGAAAACATATCCTCCGCAGTATCAGAAATCAACTTCCTCGTCTCCGGTTCAAGCTGGTCAAGTATCTGAATATCTGTCAGATGCTCGGTAACAGAAGCGTATTCTTTCTTCGCCTCCTCGATATACTTGGAAGATTCGATAATCTGCTCGCACTGGGTATTGATATACTGGGCGCGGGATACCTTGTCAAACATTTTCTCACTGACATTGTCATGGTTGCCGAGAATCTCCTGCATATCCAAATCTGATATGTCATATTCCGCCCTTTTTTTCTTCCTTTTTCCAAACAGTCCCATACTACCTCACCATTCCTATCCGGTACATCTGCGGTATTCATCCTGCCATGTCCGGATGAGCTTTTCAACACCACTGTAATACTCACCAACCCTGCCCTGTGCCTTGTCATTAAGCACTCCTGCAACAGTCATATACCCGTCATTGTCCACAGCACTGTCAAGACAGGTCTCAAGCTCCCTTCCTGCCACATACATAAGTTCCTCACTCTCATCCCTGACGCCGTCATCATTCTCTGCTACATCATCGGAAGCTTCCTCCGCCTGTGCATTTTCTTCCCTCATTCGTATAAACTGCATTGCAAAGTAATAACTTTTTATTGTGACATCATTATGGTTAAGCTCCATAGCCTGTCTGAAACACTCGGATGCAGCTGTAAAATCATACATCCCCGCATAGGCAACTCCCATATTGTGCCATACATTGCCATAGAATTCTTCCCGCAATGAGGAATCATGTTTTCCGTATATTATGTCCTCATAGTTACTGATTGCACTGTTATACCTTCTGTTAGCAAGATAATTGTCCGCCCTTGCCTTGAGCCGTTCCCACACATTCTGCGTATCAAGTCGCTCTATCAGGCTGCCAAGCTGCGCAATCTCCTCTTCCGAATAAAAGTCCACATATCGCAAAATCGTGAGCACCAGCTCTGAAAGTCCCGCCTTCTGCTCCTTAAGAAAGCGAAGCCTCTTAGCCAGCTCCGGCTCCTTAATATCCCTCTCAATAAAAGCAAAGAGCTCTTCACAGAAAAAATCTGCCCCCACAAGGTATATATCATGGAAAAGAAAATAGCTGATTTCTTCTATTGAGTAAACATTAACACCCGCACCCTCAATATAATACGGTCTTTTGGAATATTCACTTCTGCACAATATCATTCCGCTCATAGTAAAATATCCTCGTTTATAACCTTTCCGCTGCTCTTAACGAATTCACCGAATCCCCTGTCCGTAACCGTCAGGTGACAGCGCGTATCACTGGTAAAATCAAGTGCCAGCGTAATTCTCGATGCCTTATTCTCCCTTACCGGAAAATCGGTAAGCGGAATTTTAACAAGCTGCTTGTCCTTGGAATCCACAGGGGACAGGAAAAGTTCAATGGCATTACAATCATCAACGATAAAATCGTAAGAACAGCCTGCCTTGTACCAGTTTACCCCCGGACGCACCAATCGCAGAATCTTGTCAACGCCCCTGTCGCATATCTTCATCTCAATTCCTGTGGTAATTCTTTCATTACATCCGATAATAAAATCCTTAAAATTGTCCCCAACGCTCATCTCATATGCCTGATAACAAGCTCCCTTGGCATAAAGGTTCTGACCCGCAAATGCCCTTCGCCTGTTACAGATATAATTGATAAAACGCTCACAATTAAAATCCCCTTCAAAGCCCTCACCTGTAAGGTACACAGTGGAAATCATTTTTTTGTCAAACTCACTCTGTGCCGCAGAGAGCAAAAGTTCCTCCAGCTTATCCATATCATTCATATAAGGTACTTTATCCCTCAAATCACTGCTCTGTGTCATGACAATCCGCTTGCCCCTGTCAAGCATGGTCGCCATACGGCAGCAAAAAAGTCCCTCCCTGCCATAATCAAAGAGAAAATTATCGTTTTTCCACAGCTCCGCCTTCTGGCTTAGGGCATAATACACATACGCCTCCACATGGCTTGAAAAGACAACCTTTTCTTCCGGTATTCCCATAAGTCCAAGTGCCGCATCCAGAACCCTCAGCAAATCTATATTGTAATCCGCAAGCGTAATGCACAGCTTATCAAGCTCCTCTTCCTTACCGAAAGTCCTTCTCGCCGACTGCAAAAGAAATGTAAGGTACACCTGTATAAGCTGCACCGGCATAACCGTGACATCATCCCGCACAATCGGTTCCTTTTGCCCGGCTGCGTCCAACAGATGGTCAAACAGTGTTCCCTCTCCCAGCACATTGCAGGACAATGCAAGTTCGCCTGCCATCCAGCCATGCTCCTTGTTTCTCTCCTTAAGCACAACGGTTGGAACCCGTAAAACTGCCGCAGGTGCCTGAAATACAACCGACTCCGGTTCGGCTGATGCAAAATTGTAATAGCTGACCTGTGAATATTCGTTTCCAAGATCGATTCCGACAATAAACATAATTTCCTCCGAACCCTAGATTATCGGCTTAAAAAGCTGTCCGACCACAACATTATCCACACCATATATATGAAGCTGCTTATCAAGTGACTTTGTATCGTGAAGTTGCCTGCATGCAAGCATCTCATTGAGCATCTCGTACCTTCCCTCAGGACGTTCCCGGCTGACCATGCTGCCCTCTATGCAACAGCTCTCTGTAACCGTCTCCCCGGATTCGCTTTCCTCGGTAATATAATACTGCAGTTTTTCTCCGTAAAACAGTATAAAATTCTTGACAAAAATACCTTCATATACATTTTTCATATCCATTGCGACGAAATCGTTGCTGTCCTCCATCGCATAATGAATTACCACGCGATGTGCAGGGTCAGTGCGATATTCGACAACTGTCTTATCAGCCACACGATATGGCAGTTTAAAGCTGTCTGCAAATTTCTGGTAGAAAGAAAATATATATCCCTTCCTTGAAAGTTCCTCCATCAGGCTTCTTGATAAATCAAGCCTGCACTCGTCAAGCTTCTCGCATTCGGAATAGTATTTTAAAAGTGCCATGCGGCATACCTGAATAACATCCTTGTCCGCCTCAAGCCTTGCTTCGATAATCTCAAACACCGTGTCATTAACAACCGCTTCTTTTACGAAATAATTATAGGCATTATACGCCAGATATGCTTCAACAATACGTTCCTTGGCTCCATTATTATAATAGTGCATGAACACCTGCGCCGTCTTTCCGGAATAATGACCGGAAAAAAGCATCTGACATAATATACGTTCTTCAAGCTCATACACATCTATTCCGTTATTCTCCGCATCTTCCCAGAGCTTTATCATATCTGCGGTTGAACCATTGTAATGAAGATTAAGGAATTTCAGAATCCTGTCATTATATTTTCCTTTGGAAAATGCATAGAACACAAGCCTTACGAAACGTTCTTCAGGCACAAACAATTCCTCTGAATTCTCCGCTTCGTCAAGTATCTGGTCACACATTCTGAGCACACGCTTAGGGTTCAGCCTCTCCTCCCTGACCATACCCGAAATATTGTATGCCTCATGATATCTTCCATGAACAATAAGTGCCTCGCACAACTTGGCAAGCTGACCTTCCGTAAGTTCCTCCGGCACCAGTGTGTCAAGGAACTCCTCCATGTCATTTCCTTCATAATTGTCAAAGTAGTAATCAATAACCTGTGACATTAAATACTGCTTATACTCAGGGCGTATTCCCTGTGCAAGAGCTGTGCGGTTGTATAGGCGCACTGTCTCTAAGGAGCTGTCCTGATATGCCCTGTTTTTCTCACAAAAATGCAGTGAAAGATACAGGTTATCCCCACAGTAAGGTATAAGCTGCTTTACAAATGCCTCGTTCTCATATACTCTCTTAAGTTCATATTCAATACTGTCCTTGTACCAGCGTCCAAAGCTGTCCTCAAAACATATACACGGCTCATCAGTATATAGCCTGACATATGCGCATCCATCCGTTATCGGATACTTATCGATGAGAACTGTCTCCTTATGTCCTACTATTACATTACGAATATTAGGGTTATGGCATGTTACCTTATATGTAAACAATACCTCTGAAGCTGTCTGTGAATTTTCCTTACAAAACATGTCCTTCGTAAGATACTCCGCCAAAACCCTGCCGGCATTCTCATCAGCCCACCCTGTAAGGAGCACTTCCCTGACAAATTCCTCCATCTGCACGGCATAGTTTTTGTATATCTGCGGATTGTCCTCACGATAACGAATCAAGTTAGCATATAAATAAGCTCTCGGCTCAAGCTCCAGCTCATTGTTGTACCCAAAATACAAAAGCACCATCTTAGGCAGCGGTGATGTGTCATCCCTGTCTCTCGAAGCAAGATAATACTCGTAGAGCTTGGTCACCCTAAGTCCCTTTTCAATACCGTATCCGTACCACTTCAGATACTTCGGTCCAACCATGCCGTTTCTAATGAGCATACTGCATATCGCTTCAAGCACATCCTTATCCTGCGATGCTTCGTATAAATTGGTTAAAAGCTTGTACAAAAGTCCCGGTCTGCCTTCCGTGTGCGCGGCAAGCTCCGCCGCCTGCTTGAGCAGTTTCCCTTCTATCATTCCCTCCTTGCAGCCATACAAAAGCACCTGTATTTCAAAATCATTAAGTACCCTCAAAAGAAGGGGCTGTTCGTTTAGAATAATACACGCTTCAAGATAGAGTACCGGACTTCTCATTCCATCCTTATACTGTTCCTTTATGCGCAGCAGCTTAAGGCTCTTATTCTTTGCCATCTCAACATCCAGATACAATAATATCCAGAGTATTCTCCAGTCCTTATTCTGTTTTTCGTATATTTCCTTGACCGTCTGCGCCGTCTCTAAGGCATAGGTCCTGTCACGATTATACAGTGTATTGACATACAGATAGTAACAGTACAGCTCCGGTCTTGCATCTCTTTCCTCAACCGCAATATCTTTCGCACAGTCAAGATAATACCTGGCTTCATTCATTTTTTTCTCGGTAATAAGAATCTGGCTCATGAGCAGGCAGCATACCGGATTGTCCTCGTCATTCTCCAAAAGTCCCGCAACTACATTTTTAGAGCCTGAAATCCATCCGTTTGTATTAACCCTGTGCAGTCTGAAATCAATATATGTCCTCATAAGACTTATAATACTCTTCTTCTGCATAAGGTCTCTTGAACGTCTCTCCTCTTCAGAGGAATTATCCACGCGGACAGCAATCTCTTTGTGCTCGAAAGGAGTTGCAAAAACGATTCTTCCAATATTCTTACCTGCATGCAGCTTATCCCTGCGTATATAAAACGTATATTCAAGCTTACCGCCGGTAAAATCTTCTTCCGTAAGGTTTTCCCTGTCTGCTTCAATAAAATCGCCACAGGTAGTGACCTTTATCTCTATTCTTCCCCAGACATCTTTTGAGATAGTAACTGTCCTTGCCACATCCTCCGAAAGCTGCGTCAAATCAAGCTCACTGCAGTCCGGATTAATATGCACAGTATTCTTCTTGTGAACGGCCACCAGAAATTCTTCCATGGCTGTCTTGATATCCGAACCTGAAATAAGCTGGTCATGCAGCTTTCCAAGTACCAGATCATCCTTTAAAAACACCGCGTTAAACTCCGGTCTTGTAAATATTCTTATGGCCTCAGCAGGATTAGTCTGCGCCAGATTGGCGAAATGAAACAGATTCTTCACATTGCCGAGCTCCGAGTCATATGCTCCCGCTTCCACCTCAAATTCATACGGAACATCCTCCTCACCGCCGTTTGTCACAAGCCTGAAAAATCCGGTGAGTCTGTCTCCTGCTTCGATACCCGTCGTGTCAACAGTATATTCTATCGTACTGTTACCGACAAACTGTGAGGACGCAGGCTTCACCCTGTTGTTAGTAGAGTATAAAAGTCCCTTAAACTCGCGGTTGTCACGTTCCTGTATCATCAGGCTTCCTGTATATACCTGATTTTTCCAGACCACATCGTCAATGGCAGAAGGCTCAACTAATACAGAAAGCGCTTCATATTCAAATACTCCTCTGGCATACCTGTTAATCTGTTCCTTCAAGACAGCTCCTCCAGTCGTTTCATATGTTCACTGATATTCTTCTCATAGCCGATGTCCGTCGGCTCATAAAATTTCGTTCCTATAAGCGTATCGGGAAGATACTGCTGCCTGACATAATGCATTGGATAATCATGCGCATACAGATATCCCGTGCCATGACCCAACTTAGCTGCACCCTTGTAATGTGCATCCTGAAGATGGGGCGGTATAACCGCTGTCTTCTCATTTTGAACCTGGGCAAGTGCCTTGTCTATTCCCAGATAAGAAGCATTGCTCTTCGGTGCGGTTGCAATATATGTAACTGCCTGTGCAAGAATAATTCTTGCTTCCGGCATTCCAATACGCTCCACAGCCTGACACGCCGCCGATGCAACAACAAGCGCCTGAGGGTCGGCATTTCCCACATCCTCACTGGCACATATCATAATTCTTCTGGCTATAAATTTGATGTCCTCCCCGGCGTACAGCATGCGCGCCAGATAGTAAAGTGCTGCATCAGGGTCAGAACCTCTCATGCTTTTGATAAACGCAGATATGGTATCATAATGGTTATCCCCTGTCTTATCATACCGGATTACTCTTTTCTGGATACATTCCTGGGCAACCTCAAGGGTAATGTGTATCTTTCCGTCCTCAGCCCTCTGTGTGGACATAATACCAAGTTCAACCGCATTGAGTGCACTTCTGGCGTCGCCATTGGCTATATCCGCAAGAAAATCCGCTGCATCATCATCAATAATCGCATCATAGGAACCCATACCACGTTCCTTATCATATACCGCAGTGTGTATAAGTGACAGTATATCCTCTTTCTCAAGTGCCTTGAGTTCAAAAATAATTGACCTTGATATAAGAGCTGAGTTAACCTCAAAATACGGATTCTCCGTCGTAGCACCTATCAGTATCACCGTTCCGTCCTCAACAAACGGAAGCAGATAGTCCTGCTGTCCTTTATTGAAACGATGAATCTCATCAACAAATAATATCGTCTTGCGGCTGTACATCCCCAGATTATTTCTGGCAGCCTCGACTACATCCTCCATATCCTTCTTGCCTGCAACCGTGGCATTAATCTGGCGAAAATCCGCACTGGTAGTATTGGCTATAACCTTGGCAAGGGTGGTCTTGCCTGTTCCCGGAGGACCATAGAAAATTATGGAGCTGAGCTTATCTGCCTTAATGGCACGGTACAACAGCTTATCAGGGCCTATAATGTGCTTCTGCCCTACAACCTCGTCAAGTGTTCTCGGTCTCATGCGCTGAGCAAGCGGCGAGCTGTCCTTCATTGTATTTTCTCTCATATATTCAAAAAGGTCCATATTCTTACTCCTTTGGTCCTTGGCATCACTCTATCAGTATCTCGTCCACCGTCACAAATACATAACCTCTGGCAAGAAGCTCATCCACTATACGAAGGGCGGCTGCAACTGATGTCGAATAAATATCGTGAAGCAGAATAATATCTCCGTCCTTTGCATTGCTCACCACATGGTTGACAATCTTGTCAACATCCGTAGTATTCCAATCCTGTGGGTCCACTGTCCATAAAACCTTAGTCAGGTTAATTGCACATTCAAGCTTATCACTATATGCTCCATAAGGGGGTCTGATGTACTTAACCGACTCCCCCGTAATGTTCTCTATTGCCTCACAGGTTCTTCGAACCTCATCACATGCCGCCTCATCATTCAATGTATCAAGCTTAACATGTGAAAATGTGTGATTGCCAATAAGATGTCCATCCGCCTGCATCTGCAAAATGTATTCTTCATAGCAGTCAACCCGCTCTCCCAGCACAAAGAAGCTGGCCTTCACACCACGCTCCCTAAGTCCTTCTAACAATTCTCCGGTATATATTCCCGGGCCGTCATCAAAGGTCAGCGCCACCACATTCTCATAGAAGGTTGTCGTAACAGGTATATTATCCCCCTTATCTTTCCTATCCTCGTATATTACCACAAATAATATCAAATCAAGACACAGCATAATACATGCCGCAAACAGTCTTTTTAACATATGCTTTCCCGCAAAATATACTCAATGGATTATATGCGGAAACAGTACGTCCATATCATCACTCTTTTGTCCTGGATATCTCAGGACTGATGTTGCCCGTCTCATCTACCGAACGCCCACCAACATACCCATCAAGCTTCATACTGACAAAACGGTCCTCACGCAACTCCGGTGCTCCAAACCGTGCCGGCTTATCATGCACCGCAGCCGTCGTTCTTTTCCTGATGCGCTGCCTGTTCTTCTCCTTAACCTCATCCACCGCATCATGGTACAGCAAGTGTCTCGGTATGGTAAGCACCAGAAATACCCCCAGAGAGACATAATGGAACGGCTCGTCAAAATCTCCCACATTAACTACAAACATTGCCAGGAAACATAATTCCACAGCATCAAATATCATATATCCGAAATAGCTTCTTCCCTGCTGTCTTGTCATGTTTTCAAAGGCCTGCATATTGTACAAAGCAGCTATGTTAAACATCACGGAATATCCCATCATCAGAAGCATCACTGACAGCTTATACCAAAGCCTCCCATTATACCCCAGTACTGTAACCGCAACTACATACAATAATCCCGCAAGCACAAGCAGCATATTAACGACCATGCTTACCCTTGACATACTAATTTTTTCAATACGCTGTATATTCGCCATAAATTATACCTTTTCCTTGTGTATGGAGAGGCTTCTCATATTTTCCTCTCAAATAGCAATCATTATTTATTCTATCACATTTTGATATGATGTACAAGTTTCAGTTCAAGCCTAAATAATAAAGAAAAAAAAAGAAAGCGAATGAAAAATTGTTCTTTTCATCCGTTTTCTCAGTATATTGTACCCTTAAAAGAACATTTCTGATTTTACCTGTCCATAAGCAGAGCACCTGTGACTTCCGCCCAACTGTATTGGGACATATATTCGCCATAGAATTCCGGTTTTCCGTTTTTAAGATAGTTATAATAGTCGCAATCTAACCGTTCCGTATCAACAGCATATGTAATATTCGTCTTCACTAAAACACTTTCTGCCCCAACCTCCTTAAGAGTATGGCGAAGGTCATCTAAGAGTTGATAGAGATAATTTCTGTTTTTAGCATCATCCGTACCATCGTCCCATAATCCTGCACATATCTGGTTTGTGGTGACACCTGCACCATTACGGTCAATAAGAAATGCAAGAAGCTCTTTTGTCTTTTTTCGTTTAAAGATTAATGGCTCATTATTGAAAAACACATCAAAATTGCCGAAACATTTTACCGTCAACAGCTTTTTCTTTGCTTTTTTTCCTATAATATGGTCGATTTCCTTCTGCACTGCCTCCGCTGTAATCGGCTTCATCAGATAGCCTGATACATGGATTTTAAACGCTTCCACCGCATACTCTGCATATCCCGTGCAGAATATGACATCGCAATCCGGCCATATTTCCAGCAGTTTTTCTGCTAGTGTAAGTCCGCCCATTCCCCGCATGCTGATATCCAGAAAAGCTATATCCGGCTTGTTATTTGCTGCCCATTCCAACGCGGTCTGGCAGGTTGAAAATTCTACGACCTCTGATATATCCGGTGAAGCCTTAACCGCTGCAGCCAGTGCATTAAGCATCAGTCTTTCATCATCTACAGTCATTGCAATCATATCAATACTTATTTCTCCTTTGGGATTGTAATAAGTGCCGTTGTACCCACTCCCGGCGTACTGTCAACCGTAAGTGTACCTGCGCACATAGCTTCAATTCTTCCTCGTATATTCTTTATTCCAATGTGTTTTCTCTCGTCCACAGAAGCAGTTTTGTCGAAGCCCACACCATCATCCTTGACGCATACGCAGTATTGTGTATCCGTTTCATAGGTAGATATCGTCACGCATCCTCCTGATGCCAGCCCCATCAGACCATGCTTGATTGCATTTTCCACCAATGGCTGAATCGTCAATGCCGGCAGCATAAATTCACTTGATTTCAAATCATACTCAACCCTCATGTCCGGAAAGCGAACAAGTTCTATACTGACATAGTGCTGTACATGTTCCATCTCCTGTGAAAGGCGAATAGGCTCTGAATTATCAAGCTCTGTGAAATTACCTCTCAGGTATAATGAAAATTCCTGTACCATGTTAGCCGCCTTTTTCGGATTCTCAAGGCAGAGCTGCCCTATTGAACCCAGCGTATTGTATATAAAATGGGGCTGTATCTGGCTTATCATTGTATTGATACGGTTTTCAGTCAGTTTTCTTTCATCCTCAGCAAGCTGTCTGTCCTTTTCAGCAAGCTGTTTTTCCTGCTCACCGTAACTGTACATCGTAGCAATACCTGTAAACACAATGTATAAGAGAAATGACAACAGTGAAAACAAAAGCCCGGATGAGTTCTTTTTCACATAGAAGGCAACCACATCCGCCAGTACGCCTACCACACAAATAAGGGGAAGCTTTCTGCCTACACGATTTCTGCTCTCACCGGAATATTTTATGCGGTCAAAAGCCACATTTCCAATGATTATGCATACTCCAACAATAATAACTATATGGGTTACAAACAGATTTTCACGCAAATCCATTATTTTGAAAATCTGCAGCAAAAGCTGCACAATACATATAGCAGCTGCCAAGCAGCAATAAGTATTCAGAATACACCGGCTTATTTTGTTAACCCGTCCCTCTACCATCTTAATTAACGGCACCATGCCAATCATCAGCATAATTATTGAGATATAAAACAATAACACCGGTTTCCCGGGTATAAAAAACGGCGTAAACCTGGTATCGGTAAGCCTCCAAAATCCCATCATAACAGAGAACATCCCCAGTGTAGCCAGACTTTCACCCCTATTCTTCTTAAGCAGATTATACCCCGCTATGCACAGAAAAACCACACCGGTAAAGATTGCCATAATGCTCAGTATCAATTGTGGCAAATCCTGATACATTCTGTTTGTATATATTGCCAACCGTGAGCCAAACAGAAAATCCACCTCTCTGTCCCGGAAGCTCTCATACACGGGAGTTATATCAACACGTACAGTCTTACCAACATCCGCTCTGTATACAGGAATCATTGTCCAGTTGCTTCCCACCGTCTTGCTCAAATGATTATTCTCCGATGGTTTAAGGCTGTACACCGGCTGACCATCCACGTAGACATCAACATATTGATGAACCGTATAAAAGGCAAGATATGTATCAGAAGCCGGTATTTCATTAATGATAAAGGTGTATTCCTTAATTACTCCAACAGGTGTGTCTGCCCTCTCAATCTCACAACAGTCATAATCTTCAACCTTCATAAATCCTGCATCAGCTCTGCTCTGCCACACATTGATATTATCCACCACGCAAAAATATATCAAAATAGCTGCCGCCAGCATCCCGGCGGCTATAGTAAACGCCCATGACAGTTTCGACAACCGCACTGTGCCTTTTGAATTATCCGTTCCGTTAAACCCCTGCATAGACAGTCTCCTTTATACTTAAGCCGCATACTTGCTGATTCAATATCTTTTATCTCTGTATAGTATAACGAATATGCAACAGAATTACAAATCTATTTTGGCTTTCTCTGAACAGTTGCATTAAATTTTATATTGATTTTTACAATATTACTTTATAATATATTGTATATGGCATCTATACATTAAAATATACGGAGGCACTCCCATGCACAACCTTCCTAAAGACCCTGTTATGCTGTTAAGCTTCGTCAATATGAAGCTTCGTGATGAATTTTCAAGTCTTGATGAGCTTGCAACGTCCTGCAGCACAACAGTCGAAGAGATATGCGAAACTCTTAAGAAAATCAACTATGAGTATAATCCTGACATCAGGCAGTTCCGCTAAAAAAACGCCATACCGGCATACACCGGCATGGCGTTTTGTAATATGAATCTGATTTGTTTTTTATGACAGTCTGCTTACACTTCGCGCAACCAGTCCTTCTCGCGAATCCACATCAATCACTATCTCATCCTCCGGACCTACGCTTCCAGAAAGCAAAAGCTTTGCGGAAAGTGTCTCTACGGTCTTCTGCAGGTATCGTCTTAAAGGTCTTGCACCGTATGACGGGTCATATCCATGCTCAACAATATAGCTCTTGGCTGCATCGGTGAGGCTTATAGTAACATCCTTATCCTCAAGTCTCTTATTGAGGTCTGCCACCATAAGGTCAATGATTCCCGTGATGTTCTCCCTGGTAAGAGGCTTAAACATGATAATCTCGTCAAGACGGTTTAAAAACTCCGGTCTGAAGCTTGCCCTGAGCTCGCTCATAACCGCCTCCTCACACTCCGGTGAGAAGTTACCATTCTCATCTATTCCGTCAAGCATATGAACGGAACCGATATTGGAGGTAAGAATAATTATGGTGTTCTTAAAGTCCACGGTACGTCCCTGAGAGTCTGTGATACGTCCGTCATCAAGTACCTGTAAAAGCACATTGAATACATCCGGATGTGCCTTCTCAATCTCATCGAAAAGAACAACCGAATATGGCTTTCTGCGGACTGCCTCAGTGAGCTGACCACCCTCCTCATAGCCCACATATCCCGGAGGCGCTCCGATAAGACGGGATACGGAATACTTCTCCATGTACTCACTCATATCAAGACGTACTATATTTTTCTCATCATCAAAGAGACTCTCAGCCAGTGCCTTTGCAAGCTCTGTCTTACCTACACCTGTAGGGCCAAGGAACAGGAAGGAGCCGATTGGCTTTGAAGGGTCCTTGATTCCTGCCTTGGAACGGATGATTGCCTCCGTAACCTTGGTAACGCCCTCATCCTGACCAATGACACGCTTATGCAGTATCTCATCAAGATGCAGGGTCTTGTTGCGCTCGCTCTCGTTAAGCTTTGCAACAGGAATTCCCGTCCAACGGGAAATAATCTTGGCGATTTCCTCGTCCGTGACGCTCTCATGAACAAGTGAAAGTTCCTTCTGCTTCACATTGTTCTCCTCTGTCTCAATCTGCTTCTTAAGTTCCGGCAGACGTCCGTACTGGAGCTGTGCTGCTTTCTCAAGGTCATAATTCCTCTGGGCAAGCTCAATCTGGCGGTTCACATCTTCTAACTCTTCACGCAGCTTACTCAGGCGCTCAACGGAGGCCTTCTCATTGTCCCACTGGGCCTTGCCCGAAGCGAACTGTTCTCTCAAGGCCGAAAGCTCCTTCTGCAGATTCTCAAGGCGTTCTTCGCTAAGCCTGTCGTCCTCTTTCTTAAGGGCTGCTTCCTCTATCTCGAGCTGCATAATCTTACGCTGCAGTTCATCAAGCTCCGCAGGCATGGAATCCAGCTCTGTCTTAATCATGGCACAGGCTTCATCCACAAGGTCGATGGCCTTATCCGGCAGGAAACGGTCTGTGATATATCTGTTGGACAATGTCGCTGCCGCAACAATGGCACCATCCGTAATCTTTACGCCATGGTATACCTCATATCTTTCCTTAATGCCTCGAAGGATGGATATGGTGTCCTCGACTGTCGGCTCGTCAACCATAACAGGCTGGAAACGACGTTCAAGAGCTGCATCCTTCTCGATGTATTTGCGGTATTCATCCAAGGTGGTGGCACCGATGCAGTGCAGCTCGCCTCTTGCCAGCATAGGCTTAAGCATATTGCCAGCATCCATTGCGCCCTCGGTCTTGCCTGCTCCCACAATGATATGAAGCTCATCGATAAACAGGATTATCCTGCCCTCGCTCTTCTTGACTTCCTCAAGAACCGCCTTTAATCTTTCCTCAAATTCACCACGGTACTTCGCACCGGCAACCAGTGCTCCCATATCAAGGGAGAACACCGTCTTGTCCTTAAGTCCTTCCGGCACATCCCCTCGCACAATACGCTGCGCAAGTCCCTCCACTACTGCGGTCTTACCTACACCCGGCTCACCAATAAGCACCGGATTGTTCTTTGTCTTACGGGAGAGGATACGGATTACATTACGAATCTCATTATCCCTGCCGATAACAGGGTCCAGCTTCTGCTGTCTTGCCCTCTCCACAAGGTCCACGCCGTACTTCTTCAAGGTATCGTAGGTCGCCTCGGGATTGTCGCTTGTGACCTGCTGATTGCCTCTCACGCCCTGCAGTGCTGTCAGGAAACGTTCTCTTGTAATACCATATTCCTTAAATACTGCCTTAATGGCATTGTTCGGATACTGTATCAATGTGAGAAAAATATGCTCAACGGATACATATTCATCCCCCATCTTCTTCGCCTCATCCTCCGCAGATACAAGCACCTTGTTGAGAGACTGGCTTATCATAAGCTGCACATCTCCCGATACCTTGGTCTTCTGCATCAGCGCCTTCTTAGCACGCTCAATAAATGAAGGAAGATGTATTTCCATCTTCTCCACCAGCTTGGCTATCAGGCTGTCCTCTATGGTAAGAAGGGAGTATAAAAGATGTTCCTGGTCTACTTCCTGATTACCGTATTCATACGCCAGCTTCTCACAGTTGTTGAGAGCTTCTGCTGATTTCTGGGTAAACTTATTAATGTTCATAGTGCATACTCCTTTCGCTCAATGCTAATAATGTTCAAATAAATCAGTATATATGCATAATTGTAAATACTCATATATGCTTCTCTATTTGTTCTACATGGAATATAACACCATTTGTTAGCACTGTCAAGTGGTGAGTGCTAATTTTATATAAAATTTAGAAGTTAATTAACTAAATCCTTCACAACCTCCCCGGCAATGATGAGTCCTGCCACTGACGGAACGAAGGCAACGCTTCCCGGCGTGGTTCTCTTCTCGGTACATTCCTCCGATGGAGCAGGTGTCATCGGGATTTCCTCAGAGTATACCACCTTGAGCTTTTTTACCCCGCGCTTTTTAAGTTCGCGGCGCATGA